>JAKONR010000295.1 GCA_022701825.1 Hymenobacteraceae bacterium
CTGCTCAAGGCGCTGCTTAACAAAGACAAGTTTAAGGCTGGTACCAATTTGAAGGCATGGTTGTACACCATCATGCGCAATACCTTCATTAACAACTATAACAAGATTACCAAACGCAGCTCGAACATCGATTCGACTGAGTATTTCCAGTACTTCAACACAGACGAAAACTACATCACCCACAACGGTGCAACCACCGATTTTGTGGTGCGGGACATCAACGAGGCCATCGCCAGCTTAGGCTCCGACTACCGCACGCCGTTTATGATGTACTACATCGGCTACAAGTACCTGGAAATTGCTGAGAAACTGCAAATTCCGATTGGCACGGTGAAAAACCGCATTCACATTGCCCGCAAAGACCTGAAAGCTGCCCTACACGTGTATGCGCCCGCCGGGGCCGACCGCGCCAGCGCCGCGCTTACCGAAGAGGTCGAGCAAGACTAACTTACGGCCGCTTTTTGCGTTGTAGAGAGCCGCGCCTTCCGCCAGTTCGGAAGGCGCGGCTTTTTATTAATTATGAATTGAAAATTATGAATTATGCATGTCGCTTGAGCAATAATGGCAGCCATAATCACAATTCATAATTTCTAATTCATAATCCATAATTAAAACGAAGTGCCCAAAGCAGTAGTAATAGGAGCCGGTT
The DNA here is from genome assembly GCA_022701825.1 of Hymenobacteraceae bacterium. Taxonomy (GTDB): domain Bacteria; phylum Bacteroidota; class Bacteroidia; order Cytophagales; family Hymenobacteraceae; genus Hymenobacter. The sequence continues at coordinate 650 of JAKONR010000295.1, forward strand.
TTGCGGGTTTGTCGGCGGCCTCGTCCTTGGCGCAGGCCGGGTGGCAGGTCACGCTGCTGGAAAAGAACGATGGGCCGGGCGGCCGGGCACGGGTGTTTGAAGCCCAGGGGTTTACCTTCGACATGGGCCCAAGCTGGTACTGGATGCCCGATGTATTTGAGCAGTACTTCAACAAGTTTGGCAAGCGCGTGGCCGACTACTACGAGCTGGTGCGGCTAGACCCATCGTACCAAGTCATATTTGGCGAGAATGATGCCGTAGGCATCCCGGCCAAGATGGCCGAGTTGCGGCAACTTTTCGAAAGTTTAGAACCCGGCAGTGCAGCACGGCTTGACGCGTTTTTGGCACAAGCCGCCTATAAATACGAAGTGGGCATCAACAAATTTGTGCACCTGCCCAGCCGCTCGGTTACGGAGTTCATCGACTGGGAAATCGTAAAAGGCGCCGTGCGCCTCGACCTGCTGCAAAGCATGGCCAAGCACGCCCGTAAGTTTTTCAGCCATCCCAAGCTGCTCAAGCTCATCGAGTTCCCAGTGCTGTTTTTGGGTGCTACGCCCGAGAATACGCCGGCCCTCTACTCGCTCATGAACTACGCCGACCTGGCGCTGGGCACCTGGTACCCTAAGGGCGGCATGCACCAGATAGTGCGCGGCATGGTGGCCGTGGCCAAAGAGCTGGGCGTTAAAATTGAGTACGACCACGAGGTGCGCGAGATAGTAGTCGAAAACGGCCGTGCCACCGGCGTGCGCACCGCCAGCGGCTTCTGGCCCGCCGATGCGGTAGTGGCCGGGGCCGACTACCATCACATTGAGCAGCAGGTACTAGCGCCCGAATACCGGCACTACTCGCCCGCGTACTGGAACTCGCGCACGATGGCGCCGTCGTCGCTGCTGTTTTACTTGGGGGTAAACCGCAAGCTGGCAAATTTGCAGCACCACAACCTGTTTTTTGACGAGGATTTCAGCCAGCACGCGCACGAGATTTACAAGGCGCCGCAGTGGCCGAGCCGGCCGTTGTTCTACGCCTCGGTGCCTAGCAAAACCGACGCCACAGTAGCGCCCGAAGGCCAGGAAAACCTCTTCCTGCTCATTCCGGTAGCCCCCGACCTCGACGACCCTGAAGCGACTCGCGAAAAGTACTACAACTTGCTGATGGACCGGCTCGAAAAGCACTGCGGCCACCCCGTTCGCGAGCATGTAGTGTACAAGCGTGGCTATGCCCACCGCGATTTTGTGGCCGACTACCACTCCTTCAAAGGCAACGCCTACGGCCTGGCTAACACGCTGAAGCAGACGGCTATCTTGAAGCCCACGCTGAAAAGCAAAAAGGTGAGTAACCTCTATTTCACGGGCCAGCTCACGGTGCCGGGGCCAGGCGTGCCGCCATCGCTTATCTCGGGGGAGGTAGTGGCCAAGGAAGTGCTGAGAGAACAGAAATAAAGCTGAAGCGTATCAGTATAATGAATTTGTGCCAGATTTGCACTAAATGGACCATCAGCAACTATTCACCGATACCAGCCTCGCGTGTGCGCAGCTCATTACGCGGCGCTACAGCACGTCTTTCTCCTTGGGAATCCGCACGTTGGATAAGGAATTGCACCGGGCTATCTATGCGGTGTATGGCTTCGTGCGCTGGGCCGATGAAATAGTGGATACCTTCCACGACCAGGATAAGGCGGCGCTACTGGCCACCTTTGAGGCCGATACCTACGCGGCCATTGCGGCGGGCTTCAGCCTGAATCCGGTGCTGCACGCTTTTCAGTGGGCAGTGAACGAGTATGGCATTGACCATGAGTTTATTGATGCCTTTTTGCGGAGCATGGAAATGGACCTGGAAGACCGCAACTATCGCCAGGAGCTGTACGAGAAATACATCTACGGCTCGGCCGAAGTGGTGGGGCTAATGTGCCTGCGTGTGTTTTGCCACCGGCAGCCCGAACTGTTCGACCGGCTGCAAGAGCCAGCGCGGCGACTGGGTGCGGCCTTCCAAAAGGTTAATTTTTTACGGGATATTCGCTCTGACTACGAAGACCGGGGGCGCGTGTATTTTCCAGGGTTGCGCTACGAGCAGTTCGACAACGAGGCCAAGCGCCAGATTGAAGCCGACATTCGGGCCGATTTTGAGGCTGCTTACGTGGGTATCCAACAACTGCCGCGGGCGTCGCGATTAGGCGTTTATTTGGCTTACGTATATTATTTGAAGCTTTTTTACAAGCTACGCCAAGCTCCGGCCGCCCAGGTGCTGGCCGAGCGCGTGCGCCTGCCTGACAATACCAAACTGCTGCTGTTGCTGGGTACCTGGCTACGGTATCGGTTGCGAGCGGTGTAGCTCATCTCGAGTGTTTCATTAAAAACTCATAATAGGCTTCCTTCGTAGCTTTGCAGTTATGAAGAAGCCCTTGTTGTGCATGGCATTGGCCCTTGCGGCACCTGCTCTAGCGTACCCAGTGCGGGCTCTCTTTTCGTTTACAGTTCCTATGTCTGCCTACTCCCCCGCCACCCTTCGCCGCCACTACGAGCAGGCCGCCGCCAGCAAAGAAGCCGGCGAAAAATTCTACAACCTGCTGCACGATTACCGCGACCAAGATGCGCTGGTATTAGGGTATAAGGCTGCTTCAGAGGCAATTAAGGCTCGTGATGCATCGATGCTCAATAAGCTAACATACGTGCAGCAGGCAGCTCGCACCTTCGAGCAAGCTGTAGCTTTAGCACCTACTAACGCCGAAATTCGCTTCCTACGCTTCTCGGTCGAGAGCAATCTGCCGCCCTTTTTGGGGCTAAGCAAACACGTTGATGAAGATAAATCCTTCTTGCTAGGGGCGGCCCTGCGGCACCCTGGCTCAGGGCTAGATGATGAGGCTTTCCGCACGGTGCGTGGCTTTTTGGTCGGGCGGGGTCACGTATCGGAGGCCGATGCGCAGAAATTGGCGCAAGTAAAAGGCAGCTAGCGCGCCAACTAGCTGTGGTCATTTGCAGTTTCCCTAATCTTGTTAGAAATTCAGTCCGTTTTTGATTAATAACTAGCGGCGTAGGGCAACCTTCGGCCCGCCTTTATAGTTAGTTGGACGATATGCAGTCTGGCTTGCACCTTAGCGTCCGTATCGACTCGAACTCTGGCTTCTGCTTTGGCGTCATTTACGCCATTCAGATGGCTGAAGACCTGCTCGATGAGCAAGGCTATCTCTATTGCCTGGGCGACATCGTGCACAATGATGAGGAGGTGCAGCGCCTGCAAGCCAAGGGCTTACGTATTATAGGCTACGAGCAGTTGGCGGCTCTGCGTGATGAGGCCGTGCTCATTCGGGCGCACGGCGAGCCACCAAGCACCTACCAGCAGGCGCTCGAAAACAACCTGACGCTCATCGATGCCAGCTGCCCGGTAGTGCTCAAGCTGCAAAACCGCATCAAGGCGAGCTTCGACCGCCGCGAAAAGCTGTACATCTACGGCAAGCACGGCCATGCCGAGGTGCGCGGCCTATTGGGCCAGACGCACGGCGAGGCCATTGTATTTGAGAACCTGGAAGAGCTACTGCACCACGAGCTGCCGCCCAGCCTCACGCTGTATAGCCAGACTACCAAGGGTACCAATTCATTCTATAATATTAAGAATGAGCTGGAAAGCCGCGGCTATCAAGTGAACGCGCACGATACTATTTGCCGGCAGGTGAGCAACCGGGACCTTGATTTGCGGCGCTTTGCGGCGCAGTTCGACCAAGTACTATTTGTATCGGGCACCAAAAGCTCGAACGGCAAGGTGCTGTACCAGGTGTGCAAGGACACCAACCCACGCACCCATTTCATTTCCAAAACGGAGGACATTTGCCCGTCGTGGTTCGAGCCGGGGCAATCGGTGGGCATTTGCGGAGCCACTAGCACGCCGATGTGGCTGATGGAGGAAGTACGCGAGGCTCTGGTGCGCTTGTAAATAAGGAGGTTATATGCACCTGATTAGCACGGCCATCCCGAAAGTAAAAGTGGCCCCTCAACCGTTGGCCGGAAAAGGTGTGCTAGCTGCCGGCCTTATTATCGGGGCTTGGTTCAGCCTGCTAACGTACCTGCTGGCCTTCTACCGGCCCGACTGGCACTCGCCCGCACCATATCTGCTGCTGCTGCTGCAAACGCATTTATACACTGGGCTTTACATCACTGGTCACGATGCCATGCACGGTGTAGTGAGTCCCAATAAGCGCCTAAACAACGTCCTTGGTACGGTGGCTACGCTGCTATTTGCTTACAACTGGTTTCCGGGGCAGCTGGCCAAGCACCACGCGCACCACCGACACGTCGGCACTCCCGATGACCCTGATTTTCACCCCGAAGGCCACCCCGGCTTTCTGCCCTGGCTACTTCGCTTCGCCTGGAACTACGTGACCTGGTGGCAGGTGGTGCTGATGGCGGTGACCTATAACGTGCTGAAAATATGGTTCCCGCAGGCCAATGTTATTGCTTTTTGGATGATACCGGCCGTACTGGCTACGCTCCAGCTCTTTTTCTTCGGCACCTATCTGCCGCACCGCGGCGAGCACGACGAAGACAACCACCACAAGTCGCGCAGCCAGCGCCAATGGCCGCTGCACGTTTGGGCTTTCGTGAGCTGCTATTTCTTCGGCTACCACTACGAGCACCACGACCAACCCTACTTGCCTTGGTGGCGCCTATGGAAGGCCAAGACCGCTGATTGACCGCAGATTCAAACGAATTAAACAGATTTCGCAGATACGCCGCTAAAGCGGTTGACTAATAAGATGTTAATTGTCATTCAAGACGAAAAAAGCCGCCTGTAGAGGCGGCTTTTTTACTTGTTGGGTAGTTAGCTTGGCGCAGCCAGGCGTATCGGCGAAATCCGTTTAATCCGTTTGAATCTGCGGTCTAGTGGGTTTCGTTCGTCTTTTTGCAGCACTCGGGCAGGCGGTCGTAGGCGCGGGCGTCGGCGGTGGCTTGGTCGGCGTCGTAGCCGGTTTTTTGCACGGCGGTGCGCAGGGCGGCGGGGGTAGTTTTGGCCGGGTTGTAGGTCACGGTCAGGATTTTGCTGGGTACGTCGAGGTGGGCCGCTTGTACCCCTTTTTCGTACGCCAGGCTTTTTTCGAGGCGCGACTTGCACATGTCGCATACGGCCGAAGTCTTGAATTGAATTTGCTCAGCGCCCTTTTTGGCGGCCGTGGCCGTAGCCACGGGAGCAGTTTGGGCAAGGGCGGCCGAGCCGCTGAGGCTCAGCAAAGTGAGCAAGGAAAATGCAAAAGATTTCATCTAGTTAACTATTGTTGAATTGATAAATTGTTGGATGGTTGGCTAGCTGAGTGGTTGAGGTAGTAGGATAACCAATTTGACTATTCAACAATTCAGCCAATCAGCCATTTACTCGATGCGGTACCGTAGCCCAGCGTAGGTCAGCCGCCCAAAAACCGGCCCCCACACCATGGCCGCGTCGAAGCCGGCGCTGAAGGGCATCGCCGCGTTCTGAATCGGGTCGGGCTGGCGGTAATTGGTGAGGTTTTCGACGCCCACGTACACCTCCAGGCGCTTGAAGGCGCGGGTGAGTTGGGCATTGAGCAAGGCGTAGCGCGGGGCATATTCGAGGCCGGCGGTGCCGGTGCCATGCGCGTGGCCCACGTTGCTGCCATCGGCGGGCAGGTGGGCCAGCGGGCGCTCGCCAAACCACTGCACCGTGAAATCGCCGCGCCACTTATCGAAAGCAGACGCGTAGCCCAGGTTCAAAAAGGCGCGATTTTGGGGCGTGAGCGGCTTGGGCAACAACTGGCCGGCGTAGGTGCTTTGCACATCGAGCCACTTATAGGCGGCTTTTACTTGCAGGCCCTTGGCTGGCTCGGCCTGCACCTCGGCCTGCGCGCTGCGGGCGTAGGAGCGGGCGCCCGGCGTCAGGTTGTCCAGAATGATGTATTGCGGGCTGGTGTACATGTCCGCCACCAACTGGTTTTGGAAGGTAGTGTGGTAGTAGTCAGCTACAAACGTGGCTTGCCGCCCCAGCAGTTGGAAGTACTGCGTAAACGAGCCGCCCAGGTTCCAGGCCGTTTCGGGGCGCAGGTTGGGCGCGATGTAAAACTCGCGGGCGCTGGCCAGCATGGCCGCATTATCGGCAATGGGATTGGGCACGCGCAGGCCCCGGCCGGCCGAGAGGCGCAACGCGGTAGCCGGGCGCAGGTCGTACTTCAAGTTGAAGCGCGGCGTTACCTGCCAGCCGTAGAGGTTGTGGTAGTCGGTGCGCAGGCCGAGCACGGCCGTCAGGTTGCGCGAGTTGTTGTAGGTATACTCGGCAAACGCGCCGGGCACGCGCTCGGTGCGGGCGCGATTTTCGCGGGCTGCGATGGTTTCAGGCGTGTCAGTCGAGTAGGTGCGGCCGGTGCCGAGGTGCTCGCGGTAGTCGTCGTAGAGGAAACTTAGGCCTGCCCGGTACACGTGCATGGTGTTCTGGATAACGCTCTGAAACAGCAGCGTAGCCTGCCCGGTATTCTGGTGGCCGGTGTACACGCGCGGTCCCGTATCCTGCTTAAAGGAATAGGTCGAGTTAAAATCGTGGCTCGTGCCATTCACCAGCAAGCCCAGGCTTTGAAACGGCCGCCCCGGCCAGGTGTAGGAGGTGCGCGCCTGTGCCGTGTAGCGCGTGGTGGCCTGCGTGGTGCCGTAGGCCGTGCGGTAGGCATTGGGGGCATCTTCCCGAAAGCCTAGCTGGCCGCCCTGCCGGGTTTCGCGCAGCGCGCCCACGCCCAGCTCCAGCACCAAGCCTTTGCCCGACATATACTTAACTTTATCGTAGCCGTTGAACTGCGTAGCCAGCGGCAGGTCCAAAAAGCCGTCGCTGTTGCGGTCCACGCGGTTGCCGAGGTGGTCGTTGTGCAGCAGCAGCACGTTGCTCCACTTCTTGCTGAAGCGTTGCGAGGCAATGGCGTTCAGGTCGAATTTGCCCAGGTCGTTGACGTAGGCGTTGAGCAGCAGTTGGTCGGTTTTGTCGGGCTCTTTCAGTTGCACGTTTACCTGCCCCGAAATGCCCTCGTAGCCGTTCACCACCGAGCCCGTGCCTTTGATGATGTCGATAGAGCCAATCCACGGCCCGGCCAGATAACCCAGGCGGTAAGGCGCCGATAGCCCGCGCAAAGCTGGCTGGTTGTCAATAGTTAGCAGCGAATAAGCGCCATCCAAACCTAGTAGCTGAATCTGCTTGGCTCCGCTCACTGCGTCGGCGGTGCTTACCTCCACGGCGGCGTTGGTTTCGAAGCTCTCGGCCAGGTTGCAACAGGCCGATTTGGTGAGGTCGCGGGCGCTGATGGTCTGCATGTTGCCCACCGCCTTGGCCGAATAAGCGGGCGGGCGGCCAGTCACGGTAACTTCACCCAGCGCCGAGCCGCCGCGCAGATTCACCCGCAGGTAGGGCGCGGTCGTGTTGGCGGGCACGGCCACGGTATCGGCCGTGTAGCCCACGGCACTCACGATGAGCCGGCGCGTAGGCTGGGCCGGAAAAGGCAATACGAAGGTGCCGGCCGCATCGGTAGTGGTGGTGGGGCCAGTGGCACCGGCCGGCAGCAGCCAGCGCACCACGGCGCCGGGCAGCGGCCCAGCCGCGCCGCCCGTTTCGCGGACTTCGCCGCGCGCGGCAGCGCCGCTTTGGGCCTGGGCCAGCAGCGGCAAGCCGCCAAAAGAAAGCAGTAAGAAATGCGGAAATAGTCCGCTTGTAAGTCGCATATAACTTGCAATTTAGTGATTTCTAGAAAATAAACGACCTGCCCAGTCCAGCTGGATTGGCCTTTTCTCAGAAATCGACTAAACGACGAGCGTGCAAACGAGCGTGAGCAGTACCCGCCCCGCCTTGGGTAGGCCAGGCGGCGACGAATTGGCGGCCGTGCCCACGGCCACGGTGGCGGCCAGCGGGGCCGAGCCGGGCAGCCCCGCCCACCCGGGCGCGGGCAGCAGCGCCGGGGGCAGTGCGTGCGGCGCCTCGGGCAGCCACTTGGCCAGGCCATCGGTTGCCTGCTGCACGTTGAGCTTGTGGTGCGCGTGGCTCACGTCGCAGCAGCCGCTGGTGCGGCGCTTGCCACAAGGGCGGTTTGATTTGCCCGTCTCGGGCTGCGTGCCATCGGGCTGCGCCAAGCCCGGCAAGCTCAGCGTGACCGTGCTACGCCCGCTAATGCGGCAGCGATGGCGCTCGGCCGTGAGCCCCACCGAGGTGGCAAGCACCAGTAGCGCCAGCAAGGCACTCAGCAAACGGTGGGGGAGGGGACGCGACATCTTAACGACAAAAATACGGCCCGGCAGCCGCTTGTGTGGTGTAGGAAGCGGTTGGGAAGGTGTAAGATTAAGATTAGACCAGAGCCGTTTGCCCTTGCGTGCGCAGCGAGGCAATCGTATCAAAGCGAGCCGTTCGGGTGCGATTACTTCGCTCGCACGCAAAGACAAACGACCTCTAAACAAGCCTTTTGGGCTATGAAAGAGGTCAGGCGCTACTTCCTTTTACCAGCTTTCGATTTGCCTGCTTTCTTAGCCGCCTGCACCTGCTCGTAGGCCAGCCGCTGGAGCTCTACAGCCACCGGCGGCGCGATGCCTAGTGCCGTAGCGGCCTGCTCCTGCGCGCCTAGCCGGCGCGGGTCATAGCCCGTAAGCTCACTTAGCAGCACGCAAGCGTTCAGGTACGCGCCGTAGGTGCTGGGGTGGTAGTGGTCGGGGCCCCAGAGGTCGACCTTGCCGGCCTCAATGCCATCATACGGGTTGGCGTCGGCTACGCCGGTTTGCACGGCGCGCAGCCAGGCATCGCCGGCCGGGGCCACGCCCGCAAAGTGGCCATTTTGGGCCGCCTCCTGGTAGTAGGCTGCGTGCAGGTCGTGGGTCATCGAGTCGAGTGGCAGGCCTGAATAGCCTTTGTCGGTGGGGTAGGTGAGGTCGGCCCGCGCCCAGGTTTGGTACAGGTACACCTGGGCGGCAGGGTTAGCCGTGTGCACGGCCTGCTCAAGCCGGGTAGCGTACTCGTAGAAGCGCGCCGGCTGGCCGCCGTGGCGCGTGGGTACCGGGCCGGTGCTGTAGTCGTGCAGCACCACTTTGTCCCACTTCGGCTGCTGAATCACGGCCAGCGCGCTGTCGTAATGAAACTTCAGCGTTTGCCCGCTGATGGCTTCGAGGTGCACCTCATAGTGTAAGCCCGCTTCGTCGGTGAGCTTTTTGAAGATGCCCGGAATGCCGCCCCAGGGGCCCTCCTCGTGCTCGTACTGGCGGCGGCGCTGCCCGGTGCGGTCGGGCTTATAGTTCTCGTCGGTGACGCGCTCTTTGTTGTAGCTCAGTACCGGCTGAAAGGCGCCGTGAAAGAAGCTGTTGCCGACGAATAGTATCGTTTGGGGCTTGGCCGGGTCGGTGGATTTCTGCGCCAGCGCGGGCAGGCTGAACAGGGCGCCGGCCAAGGCCAGCAGCCGGGGAAAGGAGTGGGAAAGATTCATCGGGCAAGTATAAGCCGAACGAAAAGAAGGTAGGCTGACGCCGCCTGATTTAGGCTATGTGCAACATTGTTTCGCTCAATAAATGCCCGAATTTTTTTTGGCCAGTGCTCAGTTCAGCCCCGGCAGCCTCGTTAGAATGGCGCTTTTAGGGCAGCAACAATGTTGCATATTAATGGGAAAGTGCTTTTCTAGCTTGTTAGAGCCATTCTGAACTGGGGGTAAGAACGTGGGAAGAAGTGGTAGAAAGTGGTGGCCTTTTTAAAAGCAACCGTACTTTTGTTATTCAGCCCGCGCCCTGACCGGTCGCTTTCTTTCCTTCCTATGGCTACCTCTCTCACCGGCGAATACGACTGCAAGCTCGACCCCAAGGGGCGGCTTGTGCTGCCGGCGAAGGTGAAGGCCGCCCTGCCCGACGCCTACGCCAACCAGCTGGTGCTGGTGCGCGGCCTCGAGCCCTGCCTGGTGCTGTACCCGCGCTCGGCCTGGGACGTTATTCAGGCCAAAGTAATGGCGCTGGATGAATTTAACGAGGAATACCGGCAGTTCCAACGCAATTTTATGCGGGGCATGACCGATGTAGAGCTCGATAGTATAGGCAGGTTTTTGCTACCCGGCTCCATGCGCCGCTACGCCGGCCTGGAAAAAGACGCCGTGATAGTGGGCATCGGTAACCGCTGCGAAATCTGGGACCCCGCCCGCTACGACGACTACCTGATTAAAGACGCTGGCGCTTTCTCGAAGCTGGCGCAGAAGTTTCTTTCCGTTTCACCCGACACGCCGGGCGCGCCGGCCCCCGCCGCATGAGCCAACTCGCCGCCCGCCCCAACGATACCGCCTACCACCGCCCCGTGCTGCTGGCCGAATGCCTCGACGCGCTCGACCTCCAGCCCGGTGGCCGCTACGTCGATGTGACCTTCGGCGGCGGCGGCCACTCAGCGCGCATTTTGGAGCAATTAGCTGAGGGGCATTTGTATAGCTTCGACCAGGACGATGCCGCCGAGCGCGAAGCCCAGGCGCTGGCCCGGCCGCAGTTCACCTTCGTGCGGGCCAATTTCCGGCATCTCACCGCCGAGCTGGCCCAGCGCGACGCGCTGCCCGTGGACGGCCTGCTGGCCGATTTGGGCGTTTCATCGCACCAGTTCGACACGGCCGACCGGGGCTTCAGCACCCGCTTCGATGGGCCGCTCGACATGCGCATGAACCCCGAAGACGCCAGCGCGCCCACCGCCGCCGACGTGCTCAACGACTACGACGAGGCCGCCCTGCATCGCATTTTTGGCATGTACGGCGAGGTTACCAACGCCCGCACGCTGGCGGCCACCGTGGTGCAGGCCCGGCGGCAGCGCCCGCTACGCACCATTCAGGAGCTCAAGCAGGCCATTCAGCCCGTAGTGGCGCGGGGCAAGGAGAATAAATACCTGGCGCAAGTATTTCAGGCCCTGCGTATTGAGGTGAACGATGAGCTAGCCGCCTTGCAGGAAATGCTGGTGCAAACCGCCCAGGTGCTACGGCCCGGCGGCCGGCTGGTCGTGATGAGCTACCACTCGCTGGAAGACCGGCTGGTGAAGAATTTTTTGAGCCAAGGGAAGTTTTTTGGGCAGGCCGAAAAGGACTTGTATGGTCGCACCAGCCTGCCTTTCGAGGCGCTCACGCGCAAGCCCATTGAGGCCTCGGCCGACGAAATCGCCCTTAATAGCCGGGCCCGCAGTGCCAAGCTGCGCATCGGCGTTCGCACCTCCATTTCCGCGTAAGCTTATGGCCACCAATGTTATTCGCCCCGGTGCCGGCCCAGCTCCCCGCGCCAACGTTCCGCGGCCCGTTGCGCCCCCGCCGCCTCCCGCGCCGGAGGAGGTGCCCGTGGCCGCCGCGCCCGCGCCGGCTCCCGTAGCGCCGCCGCCTGCGCCCGCTGCGGCGCCGAAGCAGGCCCCCGCGCCGCGCCGCCAGCCCGCGCCCGAACCGTATGACGACGGGCAGCCGCTGTCGTCGCCGGGCTCGACGTGGAGCCTGTTTTCGCTGCTCGACCGCTTCACGGGGCTCGATAGCTTATTTGAGGAAGGCTTGCCAGTCAAGTACTTGCCTAAGCTGTTGTTTGTGATGTTCCTGACCTTGCTCTACATCGGCAACACGCACTACGGCAACCGCATGAACCGCAACATTCAGCGCCTCAAGCTGGAGACCGAAGACCTGCGCGCCGATTATACCACGCTGTCATCTGACTACATGGAGGCCAGCAAGCAAAGCGAAGTAGCGCGAAAGGTAGCAGCTATCGGGCTGATTGAAAGCTCGTCGCCGCCCTTTCGCATTGTAGTGCCGGCCGGCCGCCTCGACGAAGCCGAACTCGAAACCATGCCCGTGCTCACCGCCGATACGCTCGCTGCCCGTGCCACCCGCGACTCGCTGGCCGCCCAGCGCGCCGACTCTATTCGGGGGCGCATTCGGCAGCAAGCGAATAATGCCAGCAATGCCGACGCTGACGTGCACGAGCCAGGCCCGCCGCCCCCTGGCCTAGAAGAAGATATTGTTAATGAGGCTACTACTTCAAACAAGCCGGTAGAGCTGGCCGCGCGGCATTCCCCAACAGTTCCCACAAAAGGCCCAAAAAAGTCCAAGCCGGCACAAAATAGTCGGGAGTCCAAGCGCACTACGCGAACCAAGTCAGCGTCGGCACCTAAAAATTCTAAAAAGCCTGCGACTCATGAAAGGAAGCGTTAAGAAATCCATCGTCACGCGGGTGCGACTGGCATTTCTGGGCGTGGCCGTTTTTTCGGGAGCCATTGCCTGGAAAATCTCGCATATCCAGTATCAAGAGGGGGCCAAATGGCGTGCCTTGGAGCAGGAGCGCCGCATTAGCTACCAATCGGTGCCGGCCACGCGGGGCAATATTTTCGCCAGCGACGGCAAGAGCATCATGGCTACTTCGCTGCCCTTCTACCGGGTGGCCTGGGACCCTGGCGTAGTGGATGAGAAGCTATTCAGGGATAAAGTAGATTCGCTGGCGGGCAACCTGGCGCACTTTTTTGGCGACCGTAGCAAGGAAGAATATAAGCGCCGCCTGATAACCGCCTACAACGCTAAGGAGCCGGCCGTGCGCTACATTCGGCTGAATTCGCGGCAGATTAACTTTCAGGAAAAGAAGGAGTTCGCTAGCTGGCCCATCTTCCGGGCCAAGCGCAAGGGCGGCGTTATTTTTGAGAAAGTCGACAAACGTTTCCGGCCGTTTGGTGGGCTGGCGCAGCGCACGGTGGGCTTCGTGAACGAAGACCGTAATGGCGCGGGACTGGAATTCACTTTCCAGCAAAAGCTGGCCGGCCGGCCTGGCGAAGCGCTCTACGAGCGCGTGCCGGGCGGCATGAAGCCGGTGTACGATGGCTCCGAAATCAAGCCCCAGCCGGGCTACGATATTAAGACGACGCTTGACATCAACTTGCAGGATGGCGCCGAAGATGCTTTGTATAAGGCGCTTGTGGCCAACGATGCGCAGTATGGCTGCGCCATTTTGATGGAGGTGCAGACCGGTGAAATCAAGGCCGTGGCCAACCTGGGCAAGGCCAGCGACGGCACGTATAAGGAGGACTACAACTACGCCTTTGCCGACCAGGGCCGCACCGAGCCGGGCTCGACGTTCAAGCTGGCTTCGATGATGGCGCTGCTCGAAGCGCACCCCGAAATCCAGCTCGATGACATCGTGGATACCGGCAACGGCCGGATGCTCATCGGCGGGGCCGTGAAAACGGACACCCACGGCTACGGTCGCGTGACGGTGCAGCAGGTATTTGAGAAGTCGTCGAACATCGGCGTGGCCAAGCTGATAAACGAGTATTTCAGCGGCAATCCGTCGGCCTACACCGACTACCTCAAGCGTTTTGGGCTGCCCAAGCCGCTAGGCTTCCAGATGGCCGGCGAGGCGCTGCCCTACATCAAAGACCCCAAAGACCGCACCTGGAGCCGCACCTCGCTCACCACGATGTGCATCGGCTACGAACTGAAAATCGCGCCCCTGCAAACGCTGGCGTTCTACAACGCCGTGGCCAATGACGGCGTGAAAGTGCAGCCTATTATCGTCAAGGAAATCAAGCAGGCCGACCAAGTGTTGGAGCAGTTTGAGGCTCCGGTACTGAACGAGAAAATCTGCTCGAAAGAGACGCTGCGCAAGCTGCGCTCGATGATGGAAGGCGTGGTGGTGAACGGCACGGCGCGGGCTATTCGGCCCAAAGACTACAGCATCGCGGGCAAAACCGGCACGGCCTGGAAGTTTAAGAATGGCCATTACACGCGGACGTATTGGACCAGCTTCTGCGGCTTTTTTCCGGCCGACAAGCCCAAGTACAGCTGCATTGTAGTTATCGACTCGCCGAGTAAGGGCGGCTGGTCGGGGGCCGAGGTGGCGGCACCGGTGTTCCGCGACATCGCCGACCGCTGCATGGCTCGTGACCAGGCCAGCCAGCGGCCCATGCTGGCGCGGGTACCTGCCCAGCGCACGCCCGTGCCGCTGGTGCGCGCCGGTGTGCAAGACGAAATAGCGCTGGTGTGCCAGCGCATTGGCTTGCCCGCCAGCACCCAGGCCACCGGCGGCGAAGAATGGGTGCGCGCCACTCGCGCCGTGGACACCGCCTCGGTGACGCGCCACGTGGAAGTTGCGCCCAACAAAACCGTGAACCGCACCGGCCGCATGCCCGATGCCCACGGCCTGACCTTGCGCGACGCGCTTTTCCTACTCGAAAACCGGGGCCTGCGCGTGCAAACCAGCGGCACCGGCCGCGTGCGCGAGCAGTCTATTGCCCCGAATGAGCGCGTGAAGCGCGGCACGCTGGTGCGCCTGGCGCTGCTGCCCACCGCCACTACCGCTGCCGCGCCCATGCCGCTGCCCGAGCCCGAGCATACCGAGATAGTAGAAAACACCTTGCTCGTGCCCGCCGAAATGGATGGCCGCACTGCCAAGCCCGCCAAACCATCGGTAAAGCCGACAAGTGCCAAACCGGCTAGAACGGGGGAAAAGAATAAGTCTACCGCTAAGCCGACTTCCGACAAAGCGAAAACCAACACTGCCAAAAACGCGGCCAAACCGGCCGCTGGCAAAGGCAGGCCCGCAAAAGCGAACGAGCCCAAAAAGCCGACTTCCAAGCCCCGCAAAACCCCGCCGGCCGACATCCGCACCACGCAGCGCGGCGACACCCGGTCTACTACCGATAAGCCGCGCCGCGTTTCCTGATTAGAGTTAGTTGAAAGTATGTCAACTCAAGAAAAACATTTGTCATGCTGAGCGCAGCGAAGCATCTCTACCGCTTCGTTGAGCAGTCCGGATGAAGCGATAGAGATGCTTCGCTGCGCTCAGCATGACCCGTCTTTCAATAGCATAGCTAACAGCCAGTAGCCGAAAGCTAACAGCTCAAGAAACAATGAACCTTCCGCTCTTTTCCCTGCTCACTGAGGTAAACGTGCTCGCGCAGCACGGCAATCCCGACGTGCCCATCAGCGGCCTCACGCTCGACTCGCGGCAGGCGGGGCCGGGCCAGCTGTTTTGCGCCCTGCGCGGCACCGCTACCGATGGCCACAAATTCATCGACAAAGCCGTGAGTCAGGGCGCGGCCGTAATCGTGTGCGAAGAGCTGCCCGCCGAGCTAAACCCGGCCACGACCTACGTGCAGGTGGCCGACTCGGCCGCCGCGCTCGGGCCGATGGCCAGCGCGTTTTACGGGCACCCATCGCGGCAGCTCAAGCTAGTGGGCGTAACCGGTACCAATGGCAAAACCACCTGCGCCACGCTGCTGCACAAGCTCTTGCGCGAGCTGGGCTACCACTGCGGCCTGCTGAGCACGGTGCAGAATCAGATTGACGAAACCGTCATCCCGGCCACCCACACCACGCCCGATGCCATCCGGCTCAATGAGCTGCTGGCGCAGATGGTGGCCGCCGGCTGCACCCACGCCTGCATGGAGGTGAGCAGCCACGCCGTGGCGCAGCATCGCATTGGTGGCTTGCGCTTTGCAGGTGGCGTGTTTACTAATCTCACCCACGACCACCTCGACTACCACGGTACGTTTGATAATTACCTGAAGGCCAAAAAAGGCTTCTTCGACGCGCTGCCCAAGGCGGCCTTTGCCCTCACCAACGCCGACGACAAGCGCGGCCCGGTGATGCTGCAAAACACCGCCGCCCAGCGCGCCACGTACTCGCTGCGCACGGCGGCCACGTTCCGCGCCCGGCTGGTTGATAACGAGCTGCACGGCCTGCACCTCGAAATTGACGGCCGCGAGGTGCAATTTAGGCTCATCGGCATTTTCAATGCCTACAATCTGCTGGCCGTGTACGGTGCGGCCGTGCTGCTGGGCGAAGACCCGACCGAGGCGCTCACCATCCTTTCGGGCCTGACTACCGCGCCCGGTCGCTTCGAGCCCGTGACGGTGCCGGGCAGCGCCATTATCGGCCTCGTGGACTACGCCCACACGCCCGACGCGCTCGAAAACGTGCTTCAAACCCTGCAGCAGACGCGCCGGCCCGAGCAGCGCATTATCACGGTGGTGGGCTGCGGCGGCAACCGCGACGCGGCCAAGCGCCCCATCATGGCCCGGCTCGCCGCGCAGCTCTCCGACCAGGTTATCCTCACCGCCGACAACCCCCGCGACGAAGACCCACAGGAGATAATCAACCAAATGCAGGCTGGCCTCACCCCGCCCGCCGATGCCCACGCGCAGCAACTGCCCGACCGCCGCGCCGCCATCCGGGCCGCCGTAGCCCTTGCCCGCCCCGGCGACCTCGTGCTGGTAGCCGGCAAAGGCCACGAAACCTACCAGGAAATAAAAGGCGTGAAGTCGCCTTTTGACGACAGAGAAGAATTGCGCGCCGCGCTTTCGTTAATTATAAATTAAAAATTATGAATTAAAAATTGCTGAATAAGAAACTGAAGGACGGCCGCTACGAGGTTAGAACGACCTTATTTTTTAATTCATAATTTTTAATTCATAATTCAAACTCATGCTATACTACCTTTTTCGCTACCTTCACGAGCACTACCACCTGCCGGGCGTAGGCGTGTTTCAGTACACGACGTTTCGGGCCGCGCTGGCCGTGGTTACGTCGCTGCTCATTGCCCAGCTGTTTGGGGGAAAGCTCATCAACGTGCTGCAACGCAAGCAGGTAGGCGAAACCATCCGCGACCTCGGCCTGCAAGGCCAGAGCGAAAAGAAAGGTACGCCTACCATGGGCGGCCTCATTATTTTGCTGGCCATTCTGGTGCCGGTGTTGCTGTTTGCGCGGCTGCGCAACATCTACATTATTCTGATGCTGCTCAGCACGGTTTGGCTCGGCCTGATTGGCTTTCTGGATGATTACATCAAGGTATTTCGCAAAAATAAAGAAGGCTTGAGCGGCCGCTTTAAAGTGCTAGGCCAGATAGGCTTGGGCCTGACCGTGGGCTGGGTGCTGTATTATAGCAACGAGGTGACCGTGCGCGAATACTTATTGCCCAATGGCCAGCTTTCGGCCGTGGACGCCAGCAAGGCCTGGAAGGATGTGCACCTGATGATAACGACCGTGCCGTTTATGAAAAACAACGAGCTGAACTACGGCGATTTATTCTCCAACGCGCAACTGGTTTTCAAGGAGTTCTACGGCCTGCTTTACATTCCGCTGGTTATCGTCATCGTCACGGCCGTGAGCAACGGGGCCAATATTACCGATGGCCTCGACGGGCTGGCAGCGGGCACGTCGGCTATTATTGGCACCACGCTCGCCATTTTTGCCTTCGTCAGCGGTAACGCTTTTCTGGCTGACTACCTAGATATTATGTTTATCCCGGATTCGGGCGAGCTAGTTATTTTCTGCACAGCTTTCGTGGGCGCGTGCGTGGGGTTTTTGTGGTACAACTCGTACCCGGCGCAGGTATTTATGGGCGACACGGGCTCGCTGGCGCTGGGCGGTATTATCGCGGTGCTGGCACTCATCGTGCGCAAGGAGCTGCTGATTCCGGTGCTGTGCGGCGTGTTTTTGATTGAAAACTTATCGGTTATCGTGCAGGTGAGCTGGTTTAAGTACACCAAGCGTAAATACGGCGAAGGCCGCCGCCTGCTGCGCATGTCGCCGCTGCACCACCATTACCAGAAGCTTGGCTACCACGAATCTAAGATTGTGTCGCGTTTTTGGATTGTCGGTATTATGCTGGCAGTCATTACGTTGGTGACGCTAAAATTGCGATAGCAAGTGGTTGGGTAAGTGTTAGCTTGCCCAGCGGTTAAAAGATAAATAACTACTAAAACGGCAAGTTAAAGCTCGCCCTACCCGTATGCATATCGTCATCCTCGGAGCAGCTGAAAGTGGCGTAGGTGCCGCCCTTTTGGCCCAGGCCAAAGGCCATGCCGTATTCGTGTCTGACCGGGGTGCCATTCAGCCCGATTACAAGGAAAAGCTGGCCCAGGCCGGTATCGAGTTTGAGGAAAACCAGCACACGCTCGCCCGCATTTTGCAAGCCGATGAGGTGATTAAAAGCCCCGGGATACCCGAAAAAGCGCCCGTAATCAAGGCGTTGCGGGAGCAGAATATTCCGGTTGTTTCCGAAATTGAATTCGCCAGCCGCTACACGCAGGCGCGCTTCATCGCCATTACCGGCACCAACGGCAAAACCACGACCACGCTGCTCACTTACCACTTGCTGAAAGAGGCCGGCTACAACGTGGGCCTGGCCGGCAACATCGGCTACTCGCTGGCCGAGCAATTGATTGCAGATAAATTTGATTACTATGTGTTGGAACTGAGTAGCTTTCAGCTCGATGATACCGACCAGTTTCAGCCTTGGATAGCCGTACTGCTCAATATCACGCCCGACCACCTCGACCGCTACAACTATTCGCTGGATGAGTATGCGCTGGCCAAATTACGGCTCGTGCGCAACCAGGACAGCACCGGGTATTTTATTTATAATGCCGATGATGAGGTGATTGAGCGAAATTTTATGGCGGCGCTGCGGCCCATGCAGCAGCTGCCATTTAGCCTACACCGCCGGCCTGATTTTCAACTGGGTGGCTACTACGAACAAGAAGAATTGCTGTGCCTCGACTTGCTGCCCGGCTACTACAGCAAAACCGAGAAAATAAGCACTGCCAACTCGCCCCTCATTGGCGAGCACAACCGCCAAAACGTGCTCGCCGCCGTGCTCGCCGCCCGCGTAGCGGGCGTCAGCATCGCGCAAATCGAGCAAGCGCTTGGCACCTTTCACAATGCCGACCACCGCTTGCAGCTGGTGCGCGAAGTGAATGAGGTAGAATATATTAACGACAGCAAAGCCACTAACGTGGAAGCCGCTTGGTATGCGCTCGACGGGGTGAAAGGCTCCATCGTGTGGATTGCGGGCGGCACTGATAAGGGCAATGATTATGCGCCCTTGCAGCCGTTGGTGCGGCAGAAAGTAAAAGCCCTGGTGTGCCTCGGCGTGGATAATGCCAAGCTGCGCGCCGCGTTTGCCGACTACGTGCCGCACCTTGAAGAAACCCAACGCATGGCCGACGCCGTGCAGCGCGCCGCTGCCCTCGCCGCTCCCGGCGACGTAGTGCTGCTGTCGCCCTGCTGCGCCAGTTTCGACCTGTTCAAGAATTACGAAGACCGCGGCCGCCAATTCGCCGCCGCAGTAAACGCCTTGCCGTAGCGAAGCAAAAACCAAGCAAACAAGTAGTCAGCCCGGCGCAGCCGGGCGTATCTGCGAAATCCTACAAATCCGTTTGAATCTGCGGTCCCGTTCTGAATCTGCTATGCAACCCACTATTCGACTCGGCTGGCTTCAGCGCAACCTCAAGGGTGACCCCATTCTGTGGGCCATCGTAATTCTGTTTTCGGTAATTAGTGTGGCGGTCGTGTACTCGGCTACCAGCACGCTGGCGTACCGGCAAGAACTGCACGGGCGCGGCGGTTCGGTTGAAGGTATAGCGCTAAAGCACATGGCTTTAATAGGGATGGGCCTGCTGCTGATGTGGGGTGCGCACCGCATCGATTACCGCCACTACTCGCGGCTGTCGCTCTACGCGCTACTGCTGTCGGTGCCGCTGCTGCTGTACACGTATTTCTTCGGCGGCACTACGTTCAACGATGCTTCGCGCTGGCTCACGATTCCGATTATTAATCAAACTTTCCAGCCTTCCGACCTGGCCAAGCTAGCCCTAATCACGCACTTGGCGAGTATGCTGAGCCGCCGGCAGCAGCACATCAGCGACTTCTGGAACACGTTGTTTCCGGTAATGCTGTGGATTGGCGTTATCTGCGGGCTCATTATTCTGTCGAACGCCTCGACGGCGGTTTTACTGTTTTTGACGTGCCTGTTGCTCATGTTTATCGGCCGCGTACCCCTAAAGCACATGGTGCTGATGGTGGCCATCGGCGTTACGCTGGGTGGGGTGGGGCTGTGGGCCGGGCAGCGCCTGGGTACGGTTATTTCGCGAGTTTCCAACTTCACCGATGCTAAGAAAAAGCCGCAGTTTCAGCTAGAGCACTCGTTTATCGCCATAGCCACGGGCGGCGTAAGCGGCAAAGGGCCTGGCAAAAGCACCGAGCGCAATATTATGCCGCACCCGTATTCCGACTTTATCTACGCCATCATTATCGAGGAATACGGCATGATTGGTGGCTTATTCGTGCTGTTTCTATACCTCGCTTTTTTGTACCGAGGATTAAAAACCGTGATGAATAGTCACGGCGCATTTGGCGGGCTACTGTCGGCGGGGCTGTGTTTTAGTCTGGTCTTGCAAGCGATGGTAAACATGGGCGTAGCCGTGGGGCTTGGCCCGGTAACTGGCCTGCCCCTGCCGCTGCTGAGCATGGGCGGTACCTCGCTTATTTTCACTGGGTTGAGCATTGGTATAATTCTAGCCGTGAGCCGGGGCGAGCGTGAAATTCGCCCGATGACTGGCGAAGACCCCGGAAATGCACGCATTCCTAGCAAGAGAATCTAACCAGGTGTCTAAGCAAGCCAACTCAGAAACGTACTTACAAAAGCGACTAGTCAGCAGCTGAAAGCTAACCGTTCATAACCATGAAATTCATCATCTCCGGCGGCGGCACGGGCGGGCACATCTTCCCAGCCGTGGCCATTGCCAACGAAATTCGCCGACGCGAGCCGACCGCCGAAATCCTCTTCGTAGGAGCCAGCGGCCGCATGGAGATGACGCGCGTGCCGGAAGCCGGCTACGATATTGTAGGCCTGGATATCACGGGGTTGCAGCGCCGTCTGACGCCCCAAAATCTCATGTTTCCGGTGCGGGTATTTCGGTCGGTACGCAAGGCTGGCAAGCTAATCGAGCAGTTTCGGCCCGATGCCGTGGTGGGCGTGGGTGGCTACGCCTCGGCGCCGGTGCTGCTGGCGGCCACGTCGCGTGGTATTCCGAGCCTGATTCAGGAGCAGAATTCGTACGCTGGCTTGGTGAATAAATTACTGGCTCGCCGCGTGAGGAAAATCTGCGTGGCCTATGATGGCATGGAAAAGTTTTTTCCGGCCGATAAGCTGGTGCTGACCGGCAACCCCGTACGTACCGAAATCACCACTGGCAGCCGCGCCGAAGCACAGCAATTTTTCAACCTCGACCCGCGCAAAAAGACGCTACTCGTGATAGGGGGCAGCCTGGGGGCGCGCACCCTCAACCTAGCCACCGCCGCCGCGCTGCCGCGCCTGCGCGAAGCCGGTGTGCAGCTGCTCTGGCAAACCGGCAAGCTATATTACCCTGAGGCACAGCAGCAAGCCGCTGAGTATACGGCTGACCACCTGCACGCACTGGAATATATCCAGCGCATGGACCTTGCCTACGCGGCGGCCAACGTGGTTATCAGTCGCGCCGGGGCACTCTCAGTATCAGAGCTTTGCCTTACTGGCAAGGCGGCGGTGCTGGTGCCGTCGCCCAACGTGGCCGAAGACCACCAAACCAAAAACGCCCTGGCCCTGGTAGGCAAAGGCGCGGCCGTGCTCATCACCGATGAGCACGCCGCCGAGCGCCTCTACGACGAAACTCTGCGTCTGCTCGCCGACCCCGTGCGCCAGCAGCAGCTCAGCGAGCGCGTGCGCGGACTAGGCCGTCCCGACGCCACCAAAACCATAGTGGATGAATTATTCGGCTTGCTAAAAAAGTAAAAATTCACCCCTTGCGAAACCCTGCGGAAAACACTGCGAAACCCTGCGTGAAAATGCCCGCCGCCTTTATTCTTATGCAGCAATTTCCCTACATATTTTTTCTCGGTATTGGCGGCATCGGCATGTCGGCGCTGGCGCGCTGGTTTAAGGCTAATGGCCACAGCGTGAGTGGCTACGATAAAACCGAAACCCCGCTGACGCAGGCGCTGCAAACCGAAGGAATTGCCGTGCATTACGTCGACGAGGTCGAAAATATTCCGGCCGAAATAAGGGAAAATCCGGGGCAAACGCTGGTGGTGCTCACACCCGCCATCCCGGCCGACAGCCGCGAATGGGCCTGGCTGCGGGCGCAGGGCTACGATATTCGCAAGCGTAGCCAAGTGCTGGGCGTGCTCACGCAGGGCCGGCCGACTATTGCGGTGGCCGGCACTCACGGCAAGACCACGACCAGCAGCATGGTGGCGCATTTGCTGCACCACGCGGGGCTGGATGCGGGCGCCTTTTTGGGCGGTATTTCGGTGAATTTGGGAAGTAATTTACTGCTGCCCAAAAGCCCCCAATCGCCGGTGGTCGTGGAGGCCGATGAGTACGACCGCAGCTTCCTGACGCTGCACCCCAACGTGGCCATCGTAACCAGCACCGATGCCGACCACTTGGATATCTATGGTAATAAAGAGGCACTGGTGGAGTCCTTTTGCCAATTTGTGGCGCAGCTGAAGCCGGGCGGCACGCTGCTGCTCAACCACACGGCCGATGCCCGCGTGGCCGCCGCCGCGCCAGCTGGCACGCGAGTGCTACGCTACGGCCTGACGGCCGCGCAAGGCCCCGAATTATTTGCCGAGAATATCACGCCCGAAGGCCACAAGTTTTACTTTGATTTTCATGGTCCTCAGCGCATTGTAAAAGGGCTGGAGCTTGCCGTACCGGGCTTCCACAACGTGGAAAACATGCTGGCCGCCGCCGCCGTGGCGCAGCTGTATGGCGTGGGAGAGGAGGCGCTGCGCGAGGCCGTGGCGGCTTACCGGGGCGTGAAGCGGCGGTTCGAGTTTATCGTCACGAATTCCGACAAGGTGTACGTGGATGATTACGCGCATCACCCCCGTGAAATCGAAGCTTTCCTGCGTTCGCTGCGCGCCTTGTATCCGGCTAAGCAGCTGCGAGTTATCTTCCAGCCGCACTTGTTTACGCGCACCCGCGATTTTGCCGAAGGCTTCTCGCAGAGCCTGAGTCTAGCCGACGAAGTGGTGCTCCTGGATATTTACCCGGCCCGCGAAATGCCACTGCCTGGCGTCACGTCGGCCATGTTGCTCGGCGGTATTACCGCGCCGCGCAAATCCATTCAAACAAAAGAGGAAGTGCTCAAAAACGCCCAAAACGACGCTAATTTTGCGGTTTTGGCCACGGTCGGGGCGGGAGATATTGACACGCTGGTGCCTAAATTGAAAGCTATTTTGCTGTAGTACAGACTACGGCTTGTGCGGCGCAAGAAACACCAATCGACCGCCACGCAAGCTAAAGCTTACGTTGTCCCTTTTCTCATGGAAAAATCCGTTCGCAATTTAATCGTCGCGCTGGCTTGCCTGCTGGGCTTGCTGGGCATTGGCGCGTTCGCGGTATTTCGGCAGGCGCACCGGCCGGTGACGGAAATCGTGGTGAATGTGGCCAACGAAGCGGATAACTATTTTATCAGCGAGCGCGGCGTTACGGCCCTGCTCACCAATGGCGGCAAGGAGTCCGTAATCGGTACCGTGCCCGAGGGCGACCGCCTGCGCGTGCTCGAACAGCGCCTCAAAGCGCACCCTTTTGTGCGTGATGCGCAAGTGTACCGCGACCTAGCTGGCAACCTGCACGCCGATATTCACCAAAACCACCCCATTGCGCGCCTAGTGCACACCGATGACCGGCTGGATAGCTACGTCGATGCGCAAGGCAAGCGCCTGCCGCTGTCGCCGCTGTACACGGCGCGGGTAGCTACCGTGAGCCGGGCGGGTGGTGGGGCGCTGGCCCCAACTTTTTTTCAAGATAGTACGGCCAGAGGGTATCTTGATTTCTTGCGTTACGTAGATGAGCATCCATTTTGGCGCGCGCAGGTGGCAGAGGTATTCGTAGAGCCCGGGGGCAAGCTCAGCTTCACGCAGCAGGTGGGCGACCAGCGAATTGAGTTTGGTCCGCCGGAGGACATTTCAGAGAAATTCGCCAAATTGATGGTATTTTACCGTCAGATTCCCTCGGTTTTAGGGTGGGATACCTACCACCGCGTAAACGTGGAATACCAAAATCAAATCATTTGTGAATGACAAGTGATTGTTACTTAGAATTCTACTTTTCTAAATCTTAGCTAACTAGCTTAGTCTCCGCTCTTTCACGTTTGCCCTACCCCCATGCAACAAGATAAAATCGTCGTCGGCCTCGATATTGGCACCACTAAAATATGCGCTTTGGTGGGGCGTAAAAACGAGTATGGCAAACTCGAAATTATGGGCATGGGCACGGCCGTTTCCGATGGCGTGCAGCGCGGCATCGTGCTCAACATCGATAAGACGGTGGAGGCCATTAAACGCGCCATCCGGCAAGCCGAGGAGCAGTCCGGAATCGATATCGGCGTGGTGAACGTGGGCATTGCAGGGCAGCACATCAAGTCGCTGCAGCACAATGGCTCCATCACGCGCCCGAGCGGCGACAACGAGATTACCCAGGACGACGTGAACCGCCTCACGGCCGACATGTACCGCCTCGTGACGCCGCCCGGCTCGCAGATTATCCACGTGATGCCCCAGGACTACAAAGTCGATTTTGAGGGCGGCGTAACCGACCCGGTGGGCATGGCGGGCGTGCGGCTGGAAGGCAACTTCCACATTATCACGGCGCAGAGCTCGGCCATCAACAACATCAACAAGTGCGTGACCAAGGCGGGCTTGGCCATTTCCGACCTCATTCTGGAACCGCTAGCGTCGAGCGTATCGGTGCTGAGCGACGAGGAAAAGGAAGCCGGCGTGGCTCTCGTGGACATTGGGGGCGGCACGACTGACCTGGCCGTGTTTAAGGACGGTATTATCCGCCACGCGGCGGTGCTGCCTTTTGGGGGCAATATTATCACCCAGGACATCAAGCAGGGCTGCAATGTGACGCCCAACCAGGCCGAGCAGCTGAAGGTGAAGTTTGGCAAAGCCATTGCCGAGGAAGCCAGCGATTACGAAATCGTGAGCATTCCGGGCCTGCCCAACCGCCCGCCGAAAGAAGTATCGCTGAAAAACCTGGCGTACATCATCGAGGCGCGTATGTCGGAGATTATCGAGCTGGTATATGCCGAAATCTACCGTATGGGCCTGCACGAGCATCTCTCGGCTGGCATCGTGCTGACGGGTGGCGGCTCGCAGCTCCAGAACCTGGAGCAGCTGACCGAGTACCTCACCGGCCTCGACACGCGCATCGGCTACCCCAACCAGCACTTGGGCAAGAGCAAGGTGGAAACCGTGAAGTCGCCCATGCACGCCACCGGCGTAGGCCTCGTGCTGGCCGGCTACCAGGCCCAGGACGAGCGCAGCACTGCCCGCCCCGGCTACGCTGAGGAAGAACTGAGCAGCTACAGCTACCAGCCCGCGCCGGCCGCCCCCGCGCCGGTGGCTGCCCCGGTAATCCCAAGCTTCACGGCGGCGCCCGCCGCGCCGGCCCCCACGCCCGCGCCGGCTCCCGAAGAGCCCAAAGCGCCGAAAGGCCCCAGCAAGTTTGGCTCGTACTTGGGGGATATTACGCGCAAGCTGAAAGGCATTCTGATTGACGATTTTGACGATAAACAATATTAGTTGAGTTATGAGCTATGGGTTTTGAGTTCTTAGTCGGCGGTGCCTGGCTAGCAACTCAAAACTCATAACTCATAATTCATAACTCAACCCGTTATGAATTTTACCTTCGATATACCTTCCCAGAGCCGCTCCATCATCAAGGTGATTGGGGTAGGGGGCGGGGGCTCCAACGCCGTGAAGCACATGCACAAGCAGGGCATCAAGGATGTGGAGTTTATTATCTGCAATACCGACCGGCAGGCGCTGGAAAGCTCCAGCGTGCCCAATAAGCTGCAAATTGGCATTGACCTGACGGAAGGCCTGGGCGCGGGCGCCAAGCCCGAGCGCGGCCGCCAAGCGGCCCTCGAATCGCGCGAGCAAATCCGCGAGTTGCTCAGCAACGGCACCAAAATGCTGTTTATCACGGCTGGTATGGGTGGTGGCACGGGCACGGGCGCGGCCCCGGTTATTGCGCAAGTAGCGCAGGAGCTGGGCATTCTGACGGTAGGCATCGTGACGGCGCCCTTCATGTTTGAGGGCAAAAAGAAGCGCGAGCAGGCCGAGCAAGGCATTAAGGAGCTGAGCGAGAGCTGCGATACGGTGCTCGTGATTCTTAACGACAAGCTGCGCCAGCTCTACGGCAACTTGACGATGGGCCTGGCGTTCGCCAAAGCCGACACGGTGCTGACCACGGCTGCCAAGTCGATTGCCGAGATTATCACGGTGACGAGCGACGTGAACGTAGACTTTGAAGACGTGAAAACGGTGATGAAGGACTCGGGCGCGGCCGTAATGGGTAGCTCCATTACGGAAGGCGAAAACCGGGCAAAGCGCGCCGCTGAGGAGGCGCTGAACTCGCCGCTGCTCAACAACACGGATATTCAGGGCGCGCAACGGATTCTGCTCAGCATCATGTCGGGCGAGCAGGCCGAACTGGAAATGGACGAACTGTCGGAAATTACCGAATACATTCAGGGCAAGGCCGGCGAAGACGCCGAAATGATTTTTGGCCACGGTATCGATGAAACGCTGGGCCAAAGCATTCGCGTGACGGTAATTGCGACGGGCTTTGCCCGCGAGGCGCACACCATCAACGCCAATGGCCGCTCGGCCGGTGCTGCTGCGGAAGCCGCGCCCGAGCCGGTAGCGGCTCCGCAGGCCCCGGCCGCTGAGAAAGAGCGCCCCGCCGCACCCGCGCCGATGGTGCCCAGCTTTACGGCGCCGGCCGCACCCGAGCCGGCTCGCGTGACCTTCGACCTGAACGGCCCGACCTCGCCCAACACGCACGCCCCGCTGACGGGCGCGCCCATTACGGCGCCCGGCGAGCCGGTGCTTATTACCAATAGTCAGCCGGCGCCCGCGCCGCAGCCGTTGCCGCGCCCCCGCCCGGCCGCGCTCGAAGCGCAGGCCCTGGAGCGGCGCAACCGCTTGCAGCAGCTAAGCCAAAACCAAGGCTTATCGCCGGAGGCTACGGCCCACCTCGACACGCCCGCCTACTTGCGGCGCGGCCAAAAGCTGGAGCCCGTGACGCCAAGCAACGCGCAGAATATCTCGCGGTTCAATTTGTCGGATGACAATGAGCTGCTGGGTGATAACCGGTTTTTGCACGACAACGTGGATTAACTAAGCGCTGACGAAAAAAGGCCCGTCTGTTAGTTCAGACGGGCCTTTTTTCGTGTAACCAGTTGAGTGTAAAGACGCGCATACTGGCGTCTCATCCCATCATTGCTGAGCCCGTCTGATACGAGGCGCAAAGACATGTCACCACGCCCAGCCTTTATCCAGTTCTGAAATAGCTTTAGCGCAGTAAACCTTAATCATAACGCAATTACGGCTGTACAGGCAGCGGCACACTGGGCGGGGCGTTGTACACAAAGCGGGTTTTAAGCTTTTCGAGCGGGGCTTCCAGCCAGCGCCACGAAATAGCGCACAGCGCCAGCGCTAGCGGCGTGAGCACCAGCACCGTGGGCAGCGGCCCCAGCCACCAGTGTCGCCAGGGTGAGGCGGTGGGCAGGAAATGATAGACCAAGCGCTGGTAAAACACGGGCAGCATGAGGTGGTAGAGGTACAAGCCGTAGCTACGCTGCCCCAGCCACTGCGCCCACGCGTGCGCCAGCCAGCGTGCCTGCGGCGGCGAGCGCATCAGCCAGCGCAGGGTGAAATAGCCAGCTACGGCGCCCAGCACGGGGTACACAATAATCCAGAGTTGCTCGGCCTGCAGCGACTGCCGGGTGCCGAGCCACACCA
Organism: Hymenobacteraceae bacterium; assembly: GCA_022701825.1. Classification (GTDB taxonomy): domain Bacteria; phylum Bacteroidota; class Bacteroidia; order Cytophagales; family Hymenobacteraceae; genus Hymenobacter. Next base: position 28,212 of record JAKONR010000295.1, read on the forward strand.
GCGCCCACGCCGCCCAAGTAGCCAGCGCGGGCCAGGCCGGCCAAGGTGTGCCCGTGGCTTGGGTGCGGGCGGCGGCCGTGTGCAGCCGCAACAGCGCTCCCAAGGCAAATAAATCGAGGCTGGCGGGCAGCATGACCGTGGCAAAAACCGGTGTTTCGGGCACTTGGTACCACACGCTGTAGGCGCGGTAGGCCACCGATGCTAGCACCAGCAGCCAGAGCCAGCCGGCCCGGCGCTTGATGATGCCCAGCAGTAGCGGCCACAGCAAGTAAAACTGCTCTTCCACGGCCATCGACCAGTAGTGGCCCACGCCCTCGGGCCAGTGCCGCAGCTGGTAGCACAGCAGGTTGGAGGCCGGCAGCAAAAACCAACCGGGGTACTGGTGCAGGCTGGCCAGCGGCAGCAGCGCGCCCAGCGCCAGCGCGGCGTAGTAGGGCGGAATGATGCGCAAAAAGCGCCGCGTGTAGAAAATGCCCAGCCGCCGCCCCCAATCGCCGGTGCCGCCCCAGTAGATGTTATTCTTCCAGATGATGCCCGAGATGAGGTAGCCGCTCAGCACAAAAAGCGGCAGGCGGCCCACCTCACCCAGCGGAAAATCGGCCAGCGTCCAGTGCGCCAGCGCTACCAGGCTCACCGCTACGGCCCGCAGGCCCATCAGCTCGGGCTGGTAGCGGAGGGCAGTAGGGGGCGTGGGCTGAGGAAGCATGCAAGTGGGCGAGCCCACAAAATACGCATTCGCCGGGCTTTGGCGCGGGACCCTTTACGGCTTGAAGGGGTCGGAAAAGCGCTTGTCGGCGATAAACGTTGAGTCAGTCAGCGTTTTGAGGAAGGCGATAACTTGGCGCTTCTCGGTGGCCGTGAGGCCCATGCGGCCAGGATTGAAAATGGGGTCGTTGACGCCCTGAATCAGGTTGACATCGAGGCCGGGGCTGTTCATCTGCACATGGTCGGAGTAGTGGTCGAGCACCTGCTCCAGGGTCGTGAAGCGGCCATCGTGCATGTAGGGCGCCGTGAGGGTGATATTGCGCAGCGTGGGCGCCACAAACTTGCCGTTATCAGCCGGCAGGCCCGTTACGCCGCCCCGGCCAAGGTCCGTAAAGGTCATATCCAGGCCGTTGTTGAAGAACTGCGCGGCGAAGTTCGACGAGGTTAGCGGCAGCGTGTGGCAGTGAAAGCACTCGGCCCCGCGCACAATGCGCGGCGAAATGTGGGTGGAATAAAGCTTTAGTCCAGCCAACTCGTCGGCCGAAAGACCCTGCTGGGTTTTAGTGTACTTATCGTAGCGCGAGTTGCCCGAAATCAGCGTGCGCTCGAACTGGGTGAGCGCCTTCAGTAGCAAATCGCTGGTGATGGTACGGGTGCCAAAAGCCGCCTCAAACAACGGCGGGTACGTGGTGGTGTTTTGCAGCTTGCTCACGCCCACGGCCAGCGACTGGTGCATTTCAATCGGGTTCTCGATGGGCTTGTGCGCCTGGGCGTCGAGCGTCGGAAACGCGCCATCCCAAGTCAGCGTGTTGCTCCACATCACGTTGGCCAGCGACATGGTGCCGCGGGGGTTCGCGATGCCATCAACGCCCACGGCCTTGGCCAAGCCATCGGTGAAAGCCTTGTTTTGCTGGTGGCACGAGCCGCACGACATCGTGTTATTGCTCGACAGCTTGGTTTCGTAGAACAGCATCCGGCCCAGCGCCACGCCCTCGTTGGTGAGCGGGTTGTCGGCCGGAATGACGGGAGTGGGGAAGCCCGCTGGCACCACGAGTGTGTAAGGCGTGGGGGCCGGTATCACGGGGTCGATGGCTTCTTCCTTGTCTTTTTTGCAGCTGCTCAGTGCCGTGCCAGCCAGCAGCAAAATGGAAACCCCGATGTGAGTAAAGCGCCGCACCATGCTGTTAAATTAAAATAACTAAGGCGAAATATACAACTAGTTTGCGCTCAACTGCATGCCGCGCGGGTTAGTTTCTTGACGGGCCGCGGGCGGCGCAAAGCGCGGGTTGGTCAGCAGTTCGGTATCGGTGAGGGTAGCCAAAAAGGCGAGTATTTCTCGCTGCTGAACTTCGGTTAGGGCGATACCCAAGCGGCCATCGGGCTGGCGTAAAAGCGGGTCGAGGGTGCGCGAGGGGCGCACGCCGTAGGCATAGTGGGCGAGCACGTCGGGTAGCGTTTGGAAGCGGCCGTCGTGCATGTAGGGCGCGGTGCGCGCCACGTTGCGCAGGCTCGGCACCCGGAAGCGCCCCGCATCGGTGGGGGCCAGCGTGATGTGGGCGCGGCCCGAGTCAAGGGGAAATGCCGTGTCCAGGCCGTTGTTGCGGAACGACTCGTCGGTAAACAAATCGGTGGCGTGGCAGCCACTGCACTTGGCCTGAAATAGCGCCTGCCCGCGCCGCTCGTCGGCCGACAGCGCGCCGCCCGGCTCGTGGCGCACGTACTGGTCGTAGCGCGAATTAGTAGAGGTGAGGGCCGACGTAAACTGCGCCAACGCCTTGAGGAACTGCGGTGTATCAATCTTGCCCGGTCCGTAGACGGCCGCGAAGCGGCGGCGATATTCGGGGTTGGCATTCAGCTTGGCCAGCGCCTCGGCTAGCGGCGTGTTCATTTCCTGGGCGCTGGTGAGTGGGGCCAGCGCTTGCAGCTCTAGCCCGCGCACGCCGCCGTCGGCCATGAAGCTGCGGTGCCAGGCCAGGTTTTGCAGCGCCGGCGAGTTGCGGGGGCTGCGGCGGCCGGCCACGCCCACCGCCAGCGCCTGCCCATCGGTGAAAGCGCGCGCCTGCTGGTGGCAGCTCCCGCACGAGACCCGCCCGTCGCTCGACAGGCGCGGGTCGTAGAACAGCATCCGGCCCAGCTCGAAAGCCGCTTCATTGGGCTGGTTTTTGGCCACCTCGTACACCGGCGCCGGGAAGTTGGCGGGCGGCGCGAGCAGCACCGCCGCGGCCGCCGGTTGCCGCCAGTGTGCCACGGCCGCGCTGCCCACCGCCACCAGGGCAGCCAGCAGGAGCCAGCCCAGTGGCTGGCGCACCCACGTTTTGGGGCTTGGCGCGGCCACGGGCAACGGGCTTAGTTAGTGTTGATTTGGGTGACGCTGAACATGCCGGCCGCGTAGTTCTGGGCTATTTGTACCGACTGCGCGCTGGGCATGTGCGCGCCCATGAAAGTGCTGAGCGTAACCGGGTTAGGGCCGTCAAATAGCTTCGCCACGTTGGCTTGCAGTGCGATGGTCGGGGCCTTGTCGGTGCGCACGGTCAGCTTATTGCTGCCGAATGCAGGCGTGGCCGTGACGATGGCATTGGGGGTGCTGTTATTGCCCCAGCCCCCGATATGGCAGGTGAGCGGCTTCGTGGGGTTGGTCGAGGTCAGCGTGCCTTCCATCTTCAGAAAGATGTGGCCGCTGTTCCAGGTCCAGTACATATTATAAGCCTGGTTGAGGGCTTCGAGCTTGCCGGTAAAATCGAGCGGGTTGGTGAGGCCAGTTCTTTGGGCATCAACGCCCACGATGAAGCTCACGCCGGTGTAGTCGCCCGTCGGCACGTTGGGCACCGTGAAGCTCAGGGTTTTGGCCGTGGCCTGGTCTACCAGAAAGTACGTGTCGGGCGCGGCGTAGGTCGTGCCGTCGCTTTTCGTAAACTTGATGTTAGACAGGTAATACTCGAACGTGCTGACGGTGAACGTTTCACCGGTCGAGGTAGTGGCGACTGAGCTATTGAGCACGAGCGGCGTGGGCGGCTGCACGCCCACGACGTTGGTGTTGGGCACCACGTTTTGCACCGTAAAATTGACCGAGCCCGTGCTGGTAGCTTCGGGCGTATCGCTGTCTTTTTTGCAGCCGCTGAATAGGGCCAGCGGCGCGGCCAGCAGAAAAAGTGCGGAAAGGGTACGGTTTTTCATGAAGCGCAAACGTAAGAATGAAGATTCAGCCAACGCCACCGCCCGGTGGCTACCACCTGTTTGCTGGCCGCGTAGGTCGCTTTTTAGGCCACCTCTTGCACACGCGCCAGCGTCAGAAAGTTCAGCACTAACTACTGCTAAACTAGTGCACTTCGCTGAGTAAGCTGTGAAGCACCAGCTCAGTTTCGACCGAGCCCGTAGCGTAAAGTTGCAACAGATTGAGCGGATTGTCCTTTTTAAAGCCAAAAAACAGCCTGTACCTTTGTAGCCGAAAACCCTATCGTTTCCTGCCGCGTGAAATCATTTTTCGCCTATTTGCTGGTGGCCCTGGTGCTGCTGCAAACCTTCAGCCGCGAGCTGTTGGTGGTGGATTTCACGCTCAACCAAGCCACCATCACGGCGCGCTTTTGCGTAAACAAAGCCCGCCCCGCGCTGCACTGCGACGGTAAGTGCTACTTCGCCAAAAAGCTGAAGCAGCAGGAGGAGCGCGAAAACAAAGCCCCCAGCCCCCTGAAAGAGCGGCTGGAAATGCTGCCCGCTGCCTTTGGCGGTGGCTGGCAGGCGCCCGCCGTGGCCCGCGTGCCGCAGGCGGCCCAGCGCTACGCACCGCTGGTGGCGGGGCACTACGCCGCGCCGCTGGGCGCGGTTTTTCACCCGCCTTTAGGCTAAAACAACCTTCGTGGGAATGGTGTAGGGCACGCTTTAGCTTGCCTTTTTGAAGCTATGCGCGTGGCAAGCTAAAGCTTACCCTACACCCTTGTGTTTTTAGCTTAATCAACAGGGGATGAAATCATTATTTATTACTGCCGGGCTGGCCGCGACCAGCCTGAGCAGCGCCTACGCGCAGCAAATCGGGCTGCGCGGTACCGTTTTGGATGCCCAAACCCAACAAGCCCTGCCGGGCGTCACGGTCATGGTGCCGGGCACCAGCCTGGGTACTACCACCGATGCGCAAGGCCGCTTCGATTTGCCCGCCACTGATGCGCGGGAGCTAACCATAACATTTATAGGATATAACGCGCAAAAGGTGCGCGTGCCCGTCGATGGCCGCCCGCTCACGGTGCGGCTCGAAGCGGCGCCCGTGTCGCTGCAAGGCGTGGTGGTGTCGGCCAGCCGCGAGCAGGAAAAGCGTACCGAGGCCCCGGTCGCCATCAGCCAGGTTTCGCCGCAGCTCATTGCCGACACCAAGGCCACGGCCCCGTACCAGCTGCTCAACAAAGTGGCGGGCGTGTACATGGTGAATCTCGGCAACGAGCAGCACATGATGGCTATTCGCCAGCCCATTAGCACCAACGCGGTGTACCTGTATTTGGAGGACGGCTTGCCCATCCGGCCCATCGGTATCTTCAACCACAACGCGCTGTACGAGATAAACCAGGCGGGCGTGCGCAGCATCGAAGTGGTGAAGGGGCCGGCCTCGTCGCTCTACGGCTCCAACGCCATTGGCGGGGCCATCAACTTCCTGAGCCAGCGGCCGACGCCGCTGCCCACGGCGGGCGTGTCGGTGCAGGGCGACAATTTTGGCTACCGCCGCGCCGATGCCAGCGCTAGCGGCACGATGGGCAAGCTGGGGCTGTACGCGGGCGGCTACGCGGCGCGCCAACGAACTGGCTGGCAAGATTATACGAATTTCGATAAGCAGTCGTGGACGTTGCGGGCTGACTACGCTTTCAGCCCCAAAACCCGGCTTATTGGCACCGGTACCTACAATTACCTCAACACCCAAACGCCCGGCACGCTCGACAGCACCCGCTTCTACAGCCGCCGCTACCAGAGCAACAACCGCTTCACTAACCGCGTGGTGACGGCCGTGCGCGCCAGCCTGCGCCTGGAGCACGAGTGGAGCCCAAGCCAGCAAACGGCCCTCACCGGCTTTTATCGCTACAACTCGACGGGCCAGCTGCCGAGCTACTTCATCAGCGACGTGCGGCTGAATGGCGTGTACCAAAGCTCGAGTGGGCAGGTCAACAATCAGTCCTTCAACAGCTACGGGGCGCTGGTGCAGCACCGCGCCGACCTGGGTTTTCTGAATTCGCGGCTCATCGTGGGCGGGTATTTCGACTACAGCCCTAGCACGTATTGGGCGCGCTTTCTGAGCATTCAGAAAGACGTGGCCAATAACTACTATACCGGCTACACCGACACGGGCCGGCTGCTCGACGACTACCAAACCGACCTATACAACGCGGCGGCCTACGCCCAATACGAGGTGCAAGCCACTGAAAATCTGCGCGTAGTGGGCGGCGTGCGCTACGACCGGGTGCGGTACAACTTCGTGAACCACCTCAGCGGCAGCCAGACGTCCAAAAAGGCGGCCCAGAACAATACATACAACATCGTGGCCCCCAAACTGGGTCTGACTTATGCGCTCGGCGCCAGCCAGGGCGTATACGCCAACTTCAGCACCGGTTTTCAGCCGCCCGAAACGGGCAGCTTGTATAGCTCGCGCCAGCAGATTGAGCTGAAGCAGGCCAATTTCAAGAACTACGAGGCCGGCGGCTGGGTGGCGCTGTTTGAGCGCAAGCTGTACGCCGACGTGAGCCTTTACCAGATGGAGGGACGCAACGAGATTGTGAGTGTCTTGCAGGCCGACAACACGACGCAGAGCGAAAACGTGGGCGCTACGCGCCACCAAGGCGTAGAATACACGTTGACTTATGCGCCTATTTCGGAGGTGAATTTCCGCCTCAGCGGTACCAATGCCCGGCACAGCTACGTGGAATACAGTGAAGTAGTGCAGGGCCGCAACCGCGACTACTCGGGCAACCGCATGCTGAACGCGCCCAACTGGATTGCCAATGCGGAGGTGTTCTACAAGCCGCGTTTTGTGTCCGGCGCCCGCCTCGGGCTGGAGTACCAGCGCGTCGGGAAATACTACACCGACCCGGCCAATACCAAAACCTACGCCGGCTACCACCTGCTAAACCTGCGCCTGGGCTACCGCCTGCCGCAAGCCAGCCTGCGCGGCCTAGAGCTGTGGGCCAACGTGGTAAACCTCAGCAACGAGCTGTACGCCACCACGGTAACGACCAACCAATACGGCACCACCTACCAGGCCGCCGCGCCGCGCACCTACACGCTGGGCCTGGGCTACGCCCTCGCGGCCAAGGCTCGGGACTGAGCATGTAAAACGGAGTGGCACTCCGTTTTTACGGTAGTAGAGCAAAAAACGGAGTGCCACTCCGTTTTACATTCTTGCTTATATGGCTAGTAATCAATATTATATCAAAGAGCCGGCCGTGGCTGCGCCCACGCGCCCGGCCTCGCCCGTGCGGCGCTTCGTGGGCCGCTACATGTACCGCTGGCACCGGCTGCTGGGTTTGCTCACGGTGGTGCCGGTGGTGCTGTGGGCGCTCAGCGGCCTCTCGCACCCGTTGATGTCCAACCTGTTGCGGCCCACCATCGCGCACGAAACGGTGCCCGCGCCGCCGCTCACGGCGGCCGCCCTGGCGGTGCCCGTGGCGCAGGTGCTGGCGTGGCACCATTTGCCCACCGTGCAAAACGTGCGCGTGGTGTGGGCTAATAAACAGGCTTATTACCAGGTTACTACGGCTTCGGGCAAGCTGCGCTACTTTGGCACGGCCGATGGCCGCGAGCTGCCCGGTGGCGACCGTGCTTACGCCGAAGCGGTGGCCCGCTACCTGCTGGCCGACTCGACCAGCGCCGTGGCCAGCGCCGAGCGCCTGACCCGCTACACGGCCGATTACAAGTTTATCAATCGCCTGCTGCCAGTCTGGAAAATCACATTCGCCCGCCCCGATGGCATGGCCGTGTTCATCGAAACCGGGCACAGTCGCCTGGGCACGTTTAATAACCACGCTCGCGCCACCTTTTTGTGGGTGTTCGGGATGATGCACAACTGGGATTTTCTCGACGGGCTGCCCCGGCCGCTGCACCTAGGTATTATGTTGGTTTTCACGACTATAATCTGGCTGTCGGCCCTGAGCGGCTTGGTTATTTACGGCTTCGTGCGGGGCAAAATGCGGCAGCCGCGCTCGGCGCAGGATGCCGTGGGCTGGCTGCGCAAGCGGCACCGCACGCTGGGGCTGTGGGTGGCGTTCGTCACGTTCACGTTTGCCCTCAGCGCCTCGTACCATCTGTGGCAAAAGTTCACGCCCGACCGCCGCGACGACGTGGCGCGGGTATCGCTGTTTGCCGCTAAAGACCTGACAATACCTCTAGCTGGTTCGTTGGCTTATGGCGACCTTGCTACCCTTCCGATAACGCAGGTATCGCTGGCGCGGGTGGGCGGCCAGCCTTACTACCGCTTGGTGAGCAAGGCGGCCGACGGCCACCCCACCGTGCAGTACCGCAGCACCCGCGACGGCCAACTGCTGCCCGACGGCGAGTTTCGCTACGCCGCCGAACTCGGCCAGGAATTCATGGCCAAGCTGAATACCACCGTGCCCGGCGCGGCCAGCGCCACCAACCCCGAAAGCCTATCGGCCGCCGCCGACTGCTGCGAAGCGCCCGGCCTCGTGGCCGAAACTAAAACGACTATTGGCACGCCGGCCGCCAGCCCGGCACCCGCGCAGGCTAATTTGGCTAGCCCCGAGCTGGTTACGAAGTTCGCCGGTGAGTATGGCTTCGTCAATAAGCGCCTGCCCGTGGTGAAGCTGGCCTTTGCCGGCGCGGGCCACCCGGCGCTGTACGTGGAGCCGGCCACCGGCCGCCTGGCTGCCTACGTCACCGACGATGCCCGGCGCGAAGGGCTGTCGTTCGCCGTGCTGCACAAGTTCTTTTTGATGGACTGGGCCGGTAAAACCGTGCGCGACTTCGTTGCCATGTTTTCGGCGCTGGGCGTGCTGGTAGTCACGCTCTACGGGCTGGTGCTGCTGCTGCGCCGGTAATAGCGCAGGCCGGACTCCGCGACTTGGGTTAGCAAAAAAAAACGCCTCCCCGCGTCTCAGCGCTAGTCAGCGCCGGGCGGCGGGGAGGCGTTGCTGCGTCGCCTGGTACTCACCCCCGGCAAGCCAGCGACAACCGGGCCCAAAAGCCCGCTTTTTGACCTGGTTTCGGCCCGCGCCTACCAGCTTTTCAATTGGGCTTGGAGGCCACCGGTGAAACCAAGTAGGTTGCCTTTCTCAATAGCTCAGCTTACACGAATGAACTGATAGCTGGCTAAAGATGATATCATAAATATGCAAATGAAATGAGTTTGGCTATTTAGCTAAATAGCTTGATAAAAATTTGTAAGCTATTGAAAGTAAATGCTTATTTTTGTCATGCCTGGCTGATTGTATACAGGCTGCGTAAAATATTTTATTGAATTAGTGCAAAATAATAGTTTAGTCCCCTATACTTCCCGTTTCAGTTTAAATGAAAAATTCATTACCCTTCGGCACTCTTTTGCTGCCCGCGCTGCTGGCCGCCGGCTTCGTCACCAGCGCCCAGGCGCAGGCCCCCGGCGCGGCGCTCTACGTGAACGACGGTAGCCTGAGCGGCGACGTGTTTACCACGGCCGCCGGCAGCGATGCCACTGGCGACGGCTCGGCTGCCGCGCCCTTCGCCACCGTGGCGCAGGCCCTGGCCCAGGCCGGCGCGGGCACCCAAACCATCTTTATCGACGCGGGCACCTACGCCGAGCGGGTGGTGCTCGCCAAGGCCATCAGCCTGCGCGGAGCGGGCACGGCGGCGGGCCAGCCGGCCCACGCCACCATTTTTGAGGGTGGGCTGCTGCCGGCCGCCACCCAAACCAGCGAGGCGGGCCTGCGCCTCACCGTGAGCGGTGGCACCAGCGGCCAGCCGCTCACCATCGCGGGCATCACGTTTCAGGGCTACGATTTTGGCATTCAGTCGGAAGGCAGCGGCGCGCAGACCTACCTGCTGCTCGAAGACGTAGAAACGACGCACAACCGCCGCCAGGGCATTTTTTGGAACAGCCTGGCGGGCGTGCAGCACCTCACGCTGCGCCGCGTGCGGGCCACCTACACGGCCGAGGGCAGCAACACGACCGCCAACGGGGCCGGCCGGGGCTTCTTTTTGGTGAATGGGACCAAGACGGCTATCGTGGTCGAAAACAGCGTGTTCTCGTTTAATCGCCGCAGCGGCGTCGATGTCAACGACGGCAGCGTAAGCGACCTGACGGTGCGCAACTGCCAGTTTGAGCAGAATGAGGAGCCGGCGCTGGCCGTGCTCGGCGCCGGGGGCGCGCGGGCGGCCGATGGCAGCTACACCGGCCCGGCCGCGCTCATCGAGGGCAACCGCATCAGTACCAGCGCCAGCGGGCTGGAGCTGAAATCGTGCACCGGCACGGGCCTCGGCAGCGGCCCCGGCAGCCTGGTGGTGCGCGGCAATACCATAGCGCGCCCGGCCGGCGCGTCGGCCAGCCTGAATGCCGACAAAGCGGGCATTTTGTTCATCGACCGCGACCGCAACGTAATCGCGGGCGGCGGGGGCAGCACCGGCGACCTCGTAACGGGCGGCGCCTTTATCGCCAATAACACGGTGCGCGGCTTCGGGGCCGACGCGGCCAGCTCGGCCGCCAATAACAACGGTTTTGGGCTGGTGCTGGAAGGCGCGAATAACAAGGTTTTTGGCAATGTGCTAGCGCAGTGCCAGCACGCCATTCAGGTGCAGGACCGCCCGGCCAACAGCACGGGCGCGACGCCGTTCTTCGACATTAGCCGCAACGGGCTGATTGTGTCGAGCGGCGACAGCATTCGGGGCAACCGACTCGATAGCTGCGCCGTCGCCATTCGGGCCGTGAATTTGACGAATCCCGTGGAGGCGTCGCTCAACTGGCTGGGTACCAACGAGGCGACCGCCGTGCGCGGCGCAGCCGGCCTGGGCGGCCGCGTGGTCACGCTGGGCGGCCCGGCGGCGGGCTTTGCCGAAGCGTCGGCGCTGGCCCCCACGGGCCTGGTCGACTACTCGCCGTGGCTGAACCGTGCGGCGGCCGCTTCGGCCACGCCGGGCTTTCAAACCCCACTCGACTACCTCAACATCGACCACGCCAGCCCGCAAACGGGCAGCACCACGCCGCTGGCCGAAGGCCTGGCGCTGGTGGCCGAAAACGGCACCTTGCGCCTGAGCGCCGGTGCTTACGAGGAAGGCATCAGCGTAGCCAAAAACCTGACGCTGCAGCCCACCGGCCCCACCACCCTGCGCGACCTCACGCTGGCCGGGGCCGGCAAAGTGCTGACGCTGGCCGCGCCGCTTACCCTCACGGGCACGCTCACGCTGAATGCTGGCCTGGTGCACACCACGCCTGCCACGCTGCTCACGCTGGCCGACCAGGCCAGCGCCACGGCGGGCAGCGCGACTTCCTACGTCGATGGCCCGCTGCGCAAAGCCGGGCAGCAGGCCTTCGTGTTTCCGCTGGGTAAGGGCGGGCACTGGGCGCGCCTGGGCATTTCGGCCCCGGCCAGCGCTGGCACGGCTTTCACGGCCGAGTACGTGGCCGACGCCCACCCGGTGCGCACGGCGGCCAGCCCGCTCAGCGAAGTGAGCCAGGTAGAACACTGGACCCTCGACGGTGACGGCACCTCCGATGTGGTGCAGGTGCGCTTGTTCTGGGAAGATGCTTTCCGCAGCGGCCTCGACGATTTTTCGGCTGATATCCAGGTGGCCTCGCTCGCGGGCACGCAGTGGGAGACGGCCGGCCACGGCGGCCTCGGCGGCAGCCTGAGCGCGGGCTCGGTAGTGTCGGCGCAGGCCGTGGGCACCGGCGTCTACACGCTGGGCTCGCTCTCGCCCAGCGTCAATCCGCTGTCGGCGCAGCTGCAAACCTTTGCCGCCAGCCAGCCCAGCCCCCAGACAGTTGACCTGAAATGGACGCTCTCGGAGGAAACCAACACCTACGGCTACGCCGTGGAGCGCTCGGCCAATGCCGCCCCTACGGCGGCCACCTGGCAGCAAATCGGCTTCGTACCCAGCCAAGGCCTCACCACACAGGCGCGCACCTACACCTACCGCGACCAGGCGGTGCAGGGCCTGACCCAAGCCTACTACCGCCTGCGCCAAACCACGCCCACGGCGGCGGCCCGCTACTCGGCCATTGCGGCCGTCGCGCTCGCGGGTAGCCCCCTAGCCACGGTAGCCGGCGCCAAAACCGAGCTGTCGGTATTTCCGAACCCCGCCAGCGGCCAGGTAACCGTGCAGCTGCCCACGGCGGCTAGCGGCGCGGCCCAGGTAATCCTCACCGACCTCAGCGGCCGCACGGTGCTGACCCAACCGCTGGCCGGGGGCACCAAGGCCACCGTGAACCTGCCCGCCTCGCTGGGCGCCGGCATCTACCTGCTGAAAGTGCAGGGCGCGGGCGTGGCCAGCAAGCCGCAGCGCCTGGTAGTGCAGTAGCGTGCGCTAGGGCCGATTCTGGACAATAAGGGTGGCTCGTTGAATTGCAGATTTTGCTAAAAGCGAGTCATGCTGAACGCAGTAAGCATCTCTACCGCCTCGTTAAACGGTGCGGTAGAGATGCTTACTGCGTTCAGCATGACTCGCTTTTATAGTTCTATCAACGTAAAAATCAAGGGCTACCAGCTCAGCAGCGCTTCGGCCTGCTGGCGCAATACCTGGCGCAGCAGCGGGTCGGTTATCTCACCTTCTTTAGATAAAACCTGGCTGATGTAGGGCAGCCGCACGCGCTGCGGCAGCACGCCCGTACCCAGGTAAAACAAGATGTCAGTCAGGTGGCTCAGTGCCAAAAGGCCGCCCTGGCCGCCCGAGCTGAGCGATACCAGGGCCGCCTTTTTGCCGCCCAGGCCGCCGGGGTAGGGCAGGGCGTCGATAAAGGACTTGAGCGCGCCGGGGATGGAGCAGTTGTACTCGGGCGCGAAAATGACCAGCTTCTCCGACGCCGCGAGCGGCGCCACGAGGCGGTTGAACTCGTCGTGCTGGCCGGCTTTGTGGTAGAGCGCCTCGGTGAGCAGGTCGGCGGGCAGGTCGGTGAGGTCCAGAAACTGGTAGGCCGCGCCCAGCTCGTCGAGCAGGGTGGCGTAGAACTCGGCCACGCGCCGGGTGCGCGAGTGGGGGCGGCTGGTGCCGATGAGGAGCGTGAGCAAGGGAAATAGTTTTAGCTGTTAGCTTATAGCTGTCAGCGGTTGGCTTTTGTTTTAGGAGTAGTAGTCGCTTACGGTTGTCATGCAGAGCGCAGCGAAGCATCTCGCGTGGCGCAGTAATTCCAGACGTTTGATTTTACTGTGCTACGCGAGATGCTTCGCTGCGCTCTGCATGACCAACAATTGTTGTTGCAGGCCGAAAATCAGCCTACTGCACGCTTTCGGCCAGCTGCACGGGCGGGCTGGGCACCTCCACGTTGGCCGTTTTGGGGAAGGCCAGGAAATGGGAAACCTGCGGCGGCTCGGGGCCGCGGTGCAGCTGCCGCACCTGCGCCTCCACGGCCTGGTCGTCGCGGGTGAAGCGGCGGTGCTGGCGCAGGTGCTCGGCCCAGGTGGCCACGTAAAAAAACTCGGTAAGGCGCGTGGGCTCGGCCACGTCGGTGAAGACGCCGGCCCGCAGCGCGCCGTCGCGCAGGCGCAGGCGGGTGAGCTGCCGGGCCGCGTCGCGGAAGGCAGGCTGGTCGGCCAGGGCCACGCTGTACGTTATCATCACCACCACGGGGCCGTCTTCGGGGTCGATGATTTCGCCCGCCGGGGTGGCAATGGTGGGGTCGGTGCGGCTGTCGGCCGGGGCCAGGTCGAGGCCCTCGGGCTGGTGGATGGGGAAGGGCAGGGCCAAAAGCAGGCTGGCGAGCATCCAGCCGGCCGCGATTAGCAGAGCCGTTTGCAGGCTGAGATGGTCGGATAATTCGCCCCAGGCCACGCTGCCTAGGCTCATGCCGGCCTGAAAAACCAGCATGTAGATGCTCACCACCCGGGCCTGCACCCACTTGGGCACGTGCAGTTGCACGGTGGTGTTGAAGCTGGTCATTACAATGAGCCAGCAGGTGCCGGCCGCGAACATGACCGGGAACAGCCAGTACTCGCTCGGCACCAAGGCCAGGGCCAAATTGGTGCCCACGAAGCCCAGCGTGCCCAGCAGCACCCGCTGGTTCATGGAGAGCTGCTGCCCGGCGCGGCCCATCAAAAACGCCCCCGTGATGGCGCCCGCGCCCAGCCACGACAGCATCACGCCGTAGGTGCCCGAGCTGAGCTGGAGCCGCCGCGCCACCACCACGCTCAGCAGCGCCCACATGGCGCTGGCCCCGAAGGAGAACGCGAACGTGCGCGCCAGCACGCCATAAATGGCCGGCGAATACTGCACGTAGCGCAGCCCCGCCCGCAGCGCACCCGTGAAGTTTTCGGCCGGGCCGCTGGTGGGCTCGGCCGCGCGCCGCCAGCGATATACCACCAGCCAGGTGCCGATGAAGGACACGCCATTTAGCAAAAACACGTAGCCCGGCGAGTAGTGCGCGATGATGAGCCCGCCCAGCGCCGGCCCGATGGCGCGGGCAATGTTGTTGCTCACGCCATTGAGGGTGATGGCAAACGGCAGGATGGGCCGCGGTACCAACTCGGTAGCCACGGCCTGCCAGATGGGGCCATTGAGGGCCGCGCCCATACCCAACAAAAAGGTGAAGCCCAGCACCTCCAGCGCCGAAATGTGCCCCCCGAGCGTGAACGCGCCCAGTGCCACGGCCACCACCGCCATAAAGCCCTGTGTGCCCAGCAGCAGCTTGCGCCGGTCGATGAGGTCGCCAATGGCCCCGGCCGGCATACTCAGTAAAAAAGCCGGCAGGCTGGTGGCCGTTTGCATCAGCGCTACCAGCAGCGCCGAGGTCGTAAGAGTCGTCACGAGCCACACGCCGGCCACGTTCTGCATCCAGGTGCCCACGTTCGACACCACCGAGGCCAGCCAGATGGCCCGAAACAGGGCAAACGTGAACGGCGTGAGCATCGACGGCTTGGGCGCGGCAGGAGACATTTTGGGGGTGGTGAGGTAAGTAGTAGCTTGGACTTTGTAGTCCGAGC
>JAKONR010000297.1 GCA_022701825.1 Hymenobacteraceae bacterium
CAAGCTGGTTCTGGCTGGGTTACTGCTTGCTGTTGAAGTTGTTGCCAAGCATAGTAGCCGCTGGCCGGTACCTGCACCAGTTGACAGAGCAGGCGCACCGGATAGGAGTCGCGCTGCGCCTCGACGAAACGGTAACGACTCATTGGTCCGGTGTCTGCGAGAAGATGGCGATGGCTTTTTTTAAAATTTCTAGCTCCTGGGACTGCCGCCGATTGGCCGTCCGCAACTGGCGCAACTCAGCCGCTGTGGCCGGGTCCAGCTCCGCCCCACGCGCCGCGGCTACCGGCGTGAGCGCTTCCTTCTTTCATGACGTGCGAAAGGTAAGACCCTATTCTGTCCAGATTTACCCGACCATCTCACAAGCTAAGCCAAGTAGTGGGTGCGCTTCCTAGCGGTCCTACTACTTCCCTTTTCGACGCGACGAGAGCAGCCAGAGACCACCCGCCAACAGCGCCAGGGCGGCCCCCACGATAGTCGCTTTGGGCCAAGCGGGCGCGGCCTGTACCGGTTTGGCCTGGGCAATGGCCGCATCGGGGAAGGGCTGGCGGTTGGTCACGGCCAGAATCAGGCGGGCGGCTTCGGCGGGCTGGTCCCACTGCGGGAAGTGACCACAGTGCGCAAACCAATACAGGCGCGCATCGGGGAGTTTCTCCAGGGCTAGTTTCGACTGGCTCGGCCAACATACCCGGTCCTGCCGGCCCCAGCCGATGACCAGGGGCCCGGGGATGCTGCCCTGGGGCGCGGGCTGCTGCACTTGGCCGTGCGCCAGTTGGTCGAGCAATTCATCAAAAGCGGGCGAGTGGGCGAACGAGTGCATCTCGTCAACGGCCTGCTGCGCATCCACGGCCCAGGGCCGGGCCGAAAACTGGGGCAGCAGCAGCGTGCGCCCCACCGCCGAACCGGCCAGGGCGGGCATCACCGGTTGCAGGGCTTTTACGAGCTTGACCGACAGGTCCACCGAATGGTAAAAAAAGGGAATCTGCCAGCCCTGCCAGAAGCCGCCCGGGTCCAGGGAGACCACCGCACCGAGCACCCCGCCGCGCCGGGCCAACTCCAGCACCAAGCGCGCGCCCATGGAGCTGCCCACGGCATCAATGCCGAGCAGCTCGTGCTGGGTGAGAAAGCCCGTCACCGCGTCGGCCAAGGTGGCGATCGAGTTTTCGCCGGTCAGCTCAGGGGTTTGGCCGTGGCCGGGCAAGTCCACGGCAATGACGTCGCGCTCGGCGGCCAGCGCGTCGAGGATGGTGTTCCAGGACCGCCAGCTGCCGCCGATGCCGTGAACCAGTAACAGGGGGCGGCCGGTGCCGCGGCGAACGAAGTGCAGATTCATAAAACAGCGAAAGGGGAAGGCAAACAAGTAAGTAGCCGCCGGGCGGTACCTACCGGTCCGTCGAAACAGTGGTGCCCGGCTCCACATACAACGAAGAACTGCCCCGTAGGGACGAAAGCAGCCAATAGAAACTACGGCCCTTCCAGGAGCAGCAACTGACCCGTCGCGTTCGCTGCCCTTCTCGTACTATTTATAGTACTGCCGGATATAATCGGCTTTACCTAGCTTCTTCACCGGCGGGCCATCCCTTTCCCCTCAGAGCTTCCGCCTATTCCTTTCCCGATTGAGGCGGCCCAGCTACGACTCAGGTTCGATTTTTAACATTTATCGTATCTAAACTATCCGGCGTCGGGTTATCAAACTCAATGCTGATAATAGGGTCTTATCAGTCCTTATCATTGGTCATAAGTAGTGACGCCGTTTCCTTATCTCTACCTATCCGGCCCGAGCGAAACCGGCTTCTTCCGCGATAGCTCGGCAAGGTGGGTAGCTTTAAACCACGCTTGAACTGTCAGGCTCCAGCCTAGACTGGTCTTCTCTTAAGGAAAGCTGAAATGTCGCATTGTTACCTGGCTGACCTGCCAGTGCCGTACTGCTCGATGCAGGGATATTGAAGCATGGGGTGCTATTTCGACGAGCAGGCTTTGGCTTACATTGAGCTTACTTTTAAGGAATCTAACAATCACACGTTTGCCCAGCTTGGCTATGGAATACGGGTATGGCTATTACCTCATGGATGCCTTATGGGCTGCTGACAAGTTATTTGAACTGACAGCTTCACGTACTTACCGACTGGCGACGAAGAAATCATGGGCGAAAGTCCCTCATCGCGAGTGGGTGCCGCCACAAATAGCCGCCTTTGCCGATACTATCGGTGGGCGTGAGGCCAGCTGGCGTAGCCCGGCCGATGGCTCGGGCCGGCCAGCCTGCGCGGGCGGCGTCAACTTCCTGCCCGTCGAAGCAATCTACGCTGATTGGGAGGGCAGCGTGTATTTTGGCTTTCCGGAGGAAGACCCGCGGCTGCGCCAGTTCAAGCCCGTTGACTACTGCCAGCCCGAAGCCTTCGTGGGCCTTTACCACGACGAAGCAAAGAGCCCCGCGCTCTACTACTACGCCCCTGGCGAGGGCCAAAACCCCTATCCCCTGCACCTAGACCTGGAAGGCTACGTGCAGCTGCTACCCTACACGCTGGGCTACGAGCACTGGCAGTTGGCGCTGCTGGAACTGCTGCCGGATGATGGCCGCAACCCGGCCCACCGGCTGGAATCCATTACGCCCGCGCTACGGCGCGACCTGGGCGCCTGGTATCCCGAGTTTGACTACGAGGCGTTCGTGGCTCGTTACCACGAATTAAAACTATCTGCTTAGCCCTGGCCGCAACGCAGGTTGCCAACGGTACAACACATTTTTCACAGGATGGATAAGATAGATTACAAAGAGATAAGCTGGCAAATGGCTCGGCTGATTGAATCGGTAGCAACTGTAGAAGATTCTCAGAGTTGGGGGCGGGTTCTTAAAAAAGAATGGCGGGAAATGCCGCACGTTGAGTGGATTCCGGAAGTAATGCTGGACTACGGCCAGCGGCATAACGGCTTTGGCGTGACGTGGCGCACCGTTGGCCAGCCGTCGTACTATGGCTCCATCCATCTGCTGCCGCTGCACGTGCTATACGGTGGCGACTGGGAGGGCACCGTTTACCACGGCACCCCCGACGAGGACCCGCGCCTGCGCACCTTCAAGCCCGTGGACCTATTTGCCCCTGACACCTGCGTGGGCCTCTACCACGATGAGCGCGCCGACCCCGAGCTCTACTACTACGAGTTTGGCGAAGAGCCCGAGCCGCTGGGCCTCACCATAGCGGGCTACTACCAGCTCCTGGCAATGTCGCTGGGCTTCTTCCACTGGCAGCGCGCCTTGCTCGAACTCGCTACGCTGGCCCCGGCTGCCCCCTACGTGCCCTATGCCCACAGCGCGCGGCGGTTTGCCGAGGCCATGCCAGCCCTCAACCCGGCTTTTGACTTACAGGCATTTGCCGCAGCTTATCAACGCCTGCGGCTATCCCAATAGCCTGCGGCCGGCCTTATCACTGCCGAAACACGGCGGGGTTTTCGAGCAAAAACCCTTCGTGCAAGGCGAAGCTAAAGTCCTGGCTTAGTTCGTCGGCCAGCTCGTAAGGGTCTGGGCCATCTTCGTTATCCTGCTCTTCAGCGATGCACACGGCGGCATAGCGGTCGACAAAGGGGGCCGCAAACTTGGGTTGAAATAACTCGGCCGCGTGGGGTAGCAGCTCATTTACGTCGGTCATGAACGGTTGACCTGACTCTAGGCGCAGTTTATTAATAACCAGGTACGGAATCCCGACAGGACCAAAGAGCTTGCTGCCGATATGGTCTTGCTCTATCAGCAGCCGGGCTTGGCAGCCGCCCAGCATAAGCGTTACGCCTTGGTTGTATTGTAGCGAGATGAACGGCGCCGTGAGCTGGCCACCCACTCCGAGGCTGCCCTCCGAAAGCAGCGAGTGGCCAACGGTAAGGTCGCCGGCTATCACGCAATTGATTACATTCATATACGTATCGACCCAGGCGCCGTGTACGTGCACGCTACCCAGCACCACAAGGTTGGCTTTCGCCAGCAGGTTGCCCGTCACGGTCAGGTTGCCGGGGATGAGGGTGACGGCAAAGTAGTCGCCGGGCGGGTGGGCGGGCTCATAGTCGCCCTCGATGCGTAGCTCGGGCAGCTCGGCAGCGCCGGTAGTGGCGGCCCGGGCCAGCTTGGTTAGCCATAGCGTTTGCGCCGACCACGTCAGCATAGTGGCCTCGCTGAGCGGCGGCAGGATGTCGCGCACGTCGAAGGTGGCGGGCAGTTCGGCCAAGCGGGCGGCCAGGCGCGGCTGGTCGAGCTGGTCGCGGCCGTACTTGGTGGCAAACTGCTCAAAGTAAGGCTGCTGGCACTCGTGGTTCAGCGCTTGTTCAAATTTTACCTTGTCGATGGTCATGCGTAAAAAATCAGCTACTGCGGTGTGTACTCGACGGCCGGGGCAGACTGCTGAAGTGCGCGCAAAGTATGGAGCGGCCGGGGTTGCCCGGCCAGCTTTTACTTTCGGTAGGTAAACCGCAAGCGCCTTAGCTTCGCCTACTAGTATCAGCCGCTCCATATGCCTGACTTGTCACCGCTAGCCATTGACTACCTGATGGACCTGCGCGTCATCGCTCCCGCATGTCGGGAGCATTTTCACTTGCTTTCCCCACGACGCTCTTACGCTGACCCAACCCCACAAGAAATCGCCCGCATGGACCACCCGGAGTGGATAGCGCCCGCCATGTGGGCCTACTGTGAGGTAGGTAACGGCATCGACTTGGCCTGGACCGTGCCGGAAGAGTTGGAGGAGCAGCACCCCGAGTGCGTCGGCCGGCTGGCCCTGCGTCGGATGCAGGACATCTACGGCAGCTGGGAGGGCATCGTCTACTTCGAGCACCTGCTGCGCCCGGGCTTCGAGCGCCTGCGCCACTTCAAGGTGGTGGACCTGAACACCGAGGAGGCCGGCGTGGGCTTCTACCACGACCAGCACCAGGACCCCGCCCTCTACTACCTGCCCTTCGGCGAGAGCCGGCTGCCCGAGCCGCTGGGCGTGGACTTCACGGGCTACCTCAAGCTGCTGACCCTCTCGCTGGGCTACGCCCACTGGCCCCTGCTGTTGGTCGAGCTACAACAGCATTTTGCCGCGCAGCCCGAGCAGCCGTTTGCCGGCCCGCAGCACCCGAACGCCCAGGAAATGGTGGCGGACCTGACGGCGCTCTACCCGGCCTTCACCCTGGCTGCCTTCGTGGCTCTCTACGACCAGGTGCGCCTGCGCCCCCGCTAGCGGGCGGGTAGTCCAGCCGCTTGCCCGGTGACGTTCTGTCGGCAGGCTTTTCTGCTACTCCCATCGCTTCCATTGTAGCGTTTTCTTACGCCGTTGAAACCAAGCTGTCGGGTGGGAGCTATTCAGCGGTTTTGCTTCCTAATCCCCTTCAATCCTAACAGTATAAGGCTGTTTAGAAAGCCGCTTTCCGTCAGGCGGAGCGAAATCGAAGCATCTATCATCACAAAGCCCCCTAATTAATCTTCCCATGCCTCCGCATTTTCCTAACCAGATGCCTCCCCCTCTCTTTCCTTCGCTGCCTGGAGACTTACACTTTGCGGCAAAGAAGAATAATGTAGCCAAGCTAGCAGAGTTGCTGGCGCTGGTTGACGTGGACGTAATAGAAAGAGAAAAGTACACTGCGCTAAGCTATGCAGCCGCCTATGGGTCTTTGGATGCGATGCGGCTGCTGCTGGCGCACGGGGCCAATGTCAACGCGCCGGATGCCAAGCGCCGCACCCCCTTACATGTAGCAATTGTCAATCAGCAAGCGGCCGCTACTGACCTGCTACTCCAGCACGGAGCCGATGTGTCGGCCGAAGACAAGTACGGCAATCCGCCGTTGAATACGTGTCTGTTCGCGGGTAAGATTGACTTGGCTATTCTGCATAATTTACTAGCTCACGGAGCCAGTCCCACACAAAGGGGAGCCTACGAGGAAGCTCAACGCTCTGGCTATATAGAGGCGTGCAAAATCATGCAGCCTTATCTAGCGCATACGTAAACTACCAGCTCGGCGGGCCTTACCAGAGGGGGCGCCTGGTTTGGGTTGGCCGGGAAATTGGCGCAGGTGCTGGCGCGGCAGTTGCCGATGGTATTGCTAACCCGCATATTCCGTCTGGATACGCTGCCCCGGCTGTTGCGCCTGGGTTTGGAGACGCAGCGACTGCGTAGTTTGCGAGTCGGTATGAGCAGCCAATAGCCTTATCCTCTTCAACTATTCCACCGTCTACCTTTCTATGCTACCAAACTATTCGAAGCCCCTACGGCAGATAACTTACAAAGCTTTTGATTTCTTCGATATCAGCCCCGGGGAAAGCTACGAGTTACCTGCCGAAGAACTGGCCCTGCTGCCGCACCCCGAATGGATATCTGAACAGATACTGACCTTTAGTAAAAACGTCTCCAACGGCTTTCTCTTCATCTGGCGTTCGCGGCCCGACAGCGTGGGGCGGCCCTGCCGGGGCAAGCTGCACCTGCCAAGCATGCAGGATATCTACGGCGACTGGCAGGGCATCGTGTACTTCGACGGCCACCTGGCCCCCGACGAGCCCCGCCTGCGCGACTTCAAGGTGCTCGACTTCTTCGCCGACGAGGCCGGCGTGGGCTTCTACCACGACGAGGCCCAGGACCGCGAGCTGCACCTCTACGTGTTTCAGGAATACGGGCCGCTGCCGCTCGGCGTCGACTTCGACGGCTACCTGCGCCTGCTCAGCCAGTCGCTGGCCCACAGCCACTGGCCCTACCTGCTGGCCGAGC
>JAKONR010000302.1 GCA_022701825.1 Hymenobacteraceae bacterium
CCACGCTGCTCCAGAAGGGGTAGTTGAGCAGGTGCCACTTGGTGTAGTGGTAGAGGATGGCGAAGGTGAGAAACGCGAACGTATAGGGCAGGATAATTTTGAAAATCTCGACCAGCCCGCGCGCCCAGACGAGCCGGGCGGGCGGCGCAAACGTGAGCTCGGCCGCGAAAGCCGCCGACACCGGCCGGTTGGGCAGCAGAAAGGCGGGCGAGCCGACCCACGACGTGCCGTCGGCCGGCGTGTCGGGCGGGGCCGAGGAGAGCGCGCCAATCAGGTTGCCGGTGCCCAGCACGGTGCCGCCGGCCAGCACCGCGCTGTTACCGATGAAGGTGCGCTCGCCCACCACCGTAGGCTGCACCGTTACCAAGCCGTGCTGCACGCGCGGCGCGCCCACGCTCACCGAGTCGGCCAGAAACGCGCCCGCGCCCACCGTGAGGTGGTCGGCCGAGATGTGGTTGAGAGTAGATATTTCGGCCCGGCGGCCAATGTTGGCCCCCAGCAGCCGCAGCCAGTAGGGCGCGTAAAGGGTGGCGTAAATTGATTTCATGAGCGCTAGGCTCTGGGCCAGCACGGCATCGGCGAGCCAGTGGCGCACGTAGGCCAGGCTGTGCAGCGGCAGCGTGCCCGCCGCCTGCCGCCCCGCCACCAGGCGCTTTATCAAGGCCAAAAACCCACCTAAAAGCCCCATGTACAGCCCCGATAGCGGCAATAAAGTCAGCAGCGCCGGCTCGAAGTCCCAGCGCTCCACGGCCTCGTAAAACAGCCCCAGCACCGGCGCGGCGGCCAGCGTGGGCACCAGCAGCATGAGTGCGATGGCCAGCAGCTGCGCCACCTGGTAGCCCGCGCCGGGCGCGGGCTGCGCGGCCCGCGGCCCGCTCGCCACCGCCCGCTGGCGCCGCGCTGGCGAGCCCAGCCAGCCCTCGCGGGCCGGAATCTGCTGCCCGGCCGGCAGCACCGAAAGGTCGTCAAGTTCGGCCTCGTCGCCTACTTGCGTGTCGTTTTCGAGGATGGCGCGTAGGCCCACGTAGGCATCGCGCCCCACCGTAACGGGGCCGATGATGAGGCGGTCGCGCTCGACGCGGTAGCCCAGCAGGCCCGCTTCGCGGGCCAGGCTGGCGCCCTCGTGCAGCGTCAGCAGGTCGAAGGCCATGACGCGGGTAGTGCCCAGGTACACGTTCCGGCCGATGTTGGCTCCCAGCAGGCGGTAGAACACGGCCAGAAACGGCGTGGCCGAGAGCAACTGGGCGGGTGCGGCCTCCACCAGCTTTTTCACCAGCCAGAAGCGTAGGTAGTACCAGCCCCACAGCGGGTACTCGCCGGCCCGGAAGCGGCCGATAACCAGCCATTTCAGCGCTACCGTGAGGCCGCAGGCCAGCGGCACGTAGGCCAGCGTAGCCCCTAGCACCAGCGCCACCAGCGCCTCCCACGACCAGCCGCCGAGTAGCCCGCGCCAGTGCAGCGAGCCGTTGAGCAGGAGAATCGGCACGGCATAAAAGGCGGCTACGCAGGCCAGTTGCAGCGTGGCCGTGGCCAGGCGCGTGGCCACCGAGGCGGGGCGCAGCGGCGCGCGCGCCGGCTCGGGCGCGGCGGGCGCCGCCTGGGCGCGCTGGGTTTCAGTATCTACGGCGGCGGCCAGCGCCGCGATGGTGCGGCGCGTATACATCTCCTTCACCGATAAGCCCTGGAACTCGGGTAGCTGGCGCAGCTCCGACACGATGAGCGAGGCCAGCAGCGAGTTGCCGCCGAGGTCGAAAAAGTCGTCGGTGATGGAGAGGTCGGCCGTGTCGAAGCGCTTTTGCCAGACGGTGTAAATAGCGGCTTCGGTGGGCGTGCGGGGCAGTGCCAGCTCGCGGGCCACGGGCTGGCCGCTGCCCAGGGGGTAGGGCAGGGCCTTGCGGTCGACCTTGCCGCTGGTGAGCAGCGGAAACGCGGCCAGCGGCACCAGCGCGGCGGGCAGCATGTAGGGCGCCAGGCGCTCGCGCAGGTAGGCCCGCACGGCCTTCTCATCCAGCAATTGGTTGGGCTCCAGGATGAGGTAGGCAATGAGCTTTTTTACGCCGTCGGTGCCTTCCTTGAGAGCCACAGCCGCGTTGCGAATGCCTGGCCATTGCAAAAATAAGCTTTCTATTTCGGCCAGCTCGACCCGAAAACCCCGGATTTTGACCTGCGTGTCGATGCGGCCCAGAAAGTCGATGTTGCCGTCGGCCTCGAAGCGGGCCAGGTCGCCGGTGCGGTAGAGCCGGCCGCTGAAGCCGTTGGCCAATTCGCTCACCGTGTTGAACTTGGCGGCGCTCAGTTCGGGCCGATTGAGGTAGCCGGCGGCCAGCGCCGCGCCCCCGATGCACAGCTCGCCGGCCGCGCCGGGCGGCAGCAGCTGGCCCTGCTGGTCGAGTAGCAGCACCTCGTAGCCCGCCAGCGGCCGGCCAATGGTGAGCTTGTGGCCGGGCACGAAGTCGGCGGCGGTAGCCACTACCGTGGCCTCGGTGGGGCCGTAGTTGTTCACCACCCGGCACTGTCGGCTGGCCCACTTGGCCAGCAGCTCGGGCGGGCACACCTCGCCGCCCAAAATGAGCAGCCGCAGCGTGGGCACCGTGGCCGGCAGCAGCGAGAGCAGCGTGGGCACCGTGGAGAAGATGGTTATCTGGTTGTCAGTGAGAAAGCCCGGCAGCGCGTCGGGTGCTTTCATGGTTTCTTCGGGCACCGGCACCAGCGCGGCCCCAGCGGCCCAGGCCAGCCACAGCTCTTCGAGCGAGGCATCGAAGGCCACCGAGAAGCCCTGCACTACCCGGTCTTGCGGGGTAGGCTGAAACAGCTGCTGCTCGGCCCGCACCAGGTGGCAGATGCTGCGGTGCGGCAGCAGCACGCCCTTGGGCAGCCCCGTGGTGCCCGAGGTATAAATGACGTAGGCAATGGAATCGGGGCCGCCGGCCGCCGGCCCGGCTAGCGCGGGCGCGGCCGGCACCGGCTGGCGCAAGTCGAGCACCTGGCCCGGCCAGGCGGCCAAGCCCTCGGGCAAGTCGTTGTTTACCAGCAAAGCCCGCGCCCCGCAGTCGTCCAGAATAAACGCCACGCGGTCGGGCGGAAACGACAAATCGAGCGGCACGTAGGCCGCGCCAGCCTTGAGCACGGCCAGCATCCCGACGTACAGCGCCAGCGACTTGGCCAAGAGCAGGCCCACGAAGTCGCCGGGCTGCACGCCCTGCTGCCGCAGGTGGGCGGCCAGCTGGTTGGCGCGCTCGTCGAGCTCGTGGTAGGTGCAGGGCTGGCCCAGCCAGCTCAGAGCCACGTTATTAGGGTAGGTGCGGGCGGTTTGCTCAAACAGCTGGTGCAGTTGCTGCGGCCCGCCTTCGGCCACTAGTGGCGGCCCCTGCCGAAACTCCCTTAGCTGCGCGGTTTCGGCCTCGGTCAGAAAGAACACGTGGCCCACCGGCGCGGCCGGGTTTTGGGCGAGCTGCGCAAACACGGTTTGCACGTGCTCGGTGAGGTAGGTGGTTTCGCGGGGCGCGGCGGCCCCGCCGGTGCTGCCAAAACTGAGCACAGCCGCCTCGTCGGGCGCGGGGCCGAAGCTCACGGTCAACTCCCAGGTTTGGTCGGGGTTTTGGGCCTCGGGGGCGGGCAGCGCGAGGCGCCCGCGCCCGATGGCCGCCCCCAACTCGTCGGCCACGCCGGCCAGGGCCATGAGCAGGCGGGCGGCGGCCTCGGCGGCTACCTCGGCCAGGGTGCCGTCGTCGGCGAGCTGGAGCGTAACGGCGGCGGGCGGAAACGCCGTATCCGCCGTTTCGACGTGCAGCGTGGCCGTGAGCTGGGCCGGGGCGCGCTCGGTGGGCAGCCGGTAGTACACCACCGCGAAGGCGGCGAAGTAGCCAGCCAGCACGGTTTCCTTGTGCCGGAAAATGGCGGCGGGAGTAGCCAAGTCGGCGGCAGGCTTGGGGGCCGTGGGCGGAGCGACGGGCAGGTCGAGGGTGGGAGTCATCAGCAACTAAAAAGCACGACGAATAAGTAGCAGATTATTCTCAAATAGAGTGCTTAAAGATGAATGAACGATGAGGCCGAACCGCCTGACTGACTACCGTATACAGCGCTGCAAAGCCTGCGCCAAAACCGCTGCCGTAGCCATAAAAAAACCGGCCAGCGCTTCTGACTAAGAAGCGCCGGCCGGCTCAAGGTTTAAGCGCGAAGTAAGTTATTCCACGCTCAACTGCTGGGTAAGGGGCTGGCCATCTACGGTGAGGCGACAGGTGTAGAGGCCGGGGGCCAGCTTAGCCGCATTCAGTTCGGCTTCGAAGGTACCGGCCGGGTGCGCCTGGCCATCGAGCACGGTGGCCACTTGGCGGCCCAAACCATCATACACGGCCAGGCTCACCACGGCCGCTTTTTGCAGGCTGATTGGCAGGCG
The DNA here is from genome assembly GCA_022701825.1 of Hymenobacteraceae bacterium. Lineage (GTDB taxonomy): Bacteria > Bacteroidota > Bacteroidia > Cytophagales > Hymenobacteraceae > Hymenobacter. Next base: position 4,397 of record JAKONR010000302.1, read on the forward strand.
TACCAGTTCGCGGGCGGGGTTGGGGTAGGCCCCGGCAAAGGCGGCCACGCCCGTGAGGCTGGCGCGGGTGGCGGTGCTGGTGGTGAGGGCCGGCCCGGTAAAGTCATCAAAATAATACGTGCTGGCGCTGCTGCTACCCGGCGCGATGAGCAGGGCCAGCTGGTCGGTATCGGCCGCGCCCACGGTGGGGTCGTAGCTGCCGCCCGCGCCCGCCGTGAAGGTGAAAGTCAGCGTTTCCCAAGCGTTGGCCGCCGTGGTGGTGGCGTTGAAGGTGCCCGCGTAGTTGCCGTTGGGGTAGTTGTTGGCGGTTTTGGCGCGGTTTTGCAGCACCAGCTGCACGGCGGTGCCGGCGGCGGGGCTGCGAAATTTCAGCGTCATTTTCAGCGCTCCGCTGGCGTAGGCGCTCACGTCGGCAAACTTGCCGGCCTTGGGCGTGAGCACGATGGTGGCGTACTGCTGCGAGCCATCGCGGGCGAAGCTGGCGCAGGTGGTGCTGCTGTTGGCGGTGCTGCTGCCGGGGTTGGCGGCGGCCTGGTTGAGGGTGCCCTGCGCGGTGGGGTAGTTGAGCAGGCGGGTGGTCTCGAAGTTATCGAGCAGCACCGGCGTGGTGGTGGAGGCCGGCACCAGCTCGGGGCCCATCAGGTCGTCGAGGTAGTAGGTGGGCGTGGCGGTGGTGTTGGGCGCTACCAGCAGCACCAGTTGGTCTACGTCGTTGGCCGTCACGGTGGGGTCGAAGCTGCCGCCGCCGCCCGCCGTGAAGTTGAACGTTAGCGTTTCCCAGGTGTTGGCCGCGGCCGTGGTCGTGATGTCGAACGTGCCCGCGTAGTTGCCGTTGGGGTAGCCGGTAGCGGCCTTGGTCTTGTTTTGCAGCACGGCCTGAATGGCCACGCCGGGGCCGGGGCTGCGAAATTTCATGGAAATTTTCTTGGTGCCCGCCGAGTAGGCGCTCGCGTTGGCCATGCGGCCGGGCGAGGCCGTGGGGTTGATGACGATAACGGCGTATTGCGACGCGCTGCGGTCGTACTTGGCGCAGGTGCTGCTGCTATTCACGGCGGTGCTACCGGGGTTAGCGGTGGCCTGGTTGAGGGTGCCATCTACGTAGCTGTACGTCACGAGGCGGGTGGTCTCGAAGTTGTCGTACAGCGTTTGGGCGGCTGCCGCGCGGGTGGCGAGGGCCAGGGTGGCGGTAAGTAATGCTTTGGTAAAAGTGTGCATGGGGGAGGGGATTGGGTGGGAAAATGAAGTAGGAAAATCAGCAGGCAGTACAAACTGTCATGCAGAGCGCAACGAAGCATCTCGCGTGCCGCAGTAACCTCAACGTTATTGATTGCTGCGCCACGCGAGATGCTTCGCTGCGCTCTGCATGACGGACGCGGCCGATTAGCCCAGCTTC
>JAKONR010000304.1 GCA_022701825.1 Hymenobacteraceae bacterium
AGGCCCTGCAAGCCGGCACCAGCCACTTTTTGGGGCAGAATTTTGCCAAGGCCTTCGACGTGCAGTTTGCCAACAAAGAAGGCGGCCTGGAGTACGTGTGGGGCACGAGCTGGGGCGTGAGCACCCGTCTGATGGGCGCGCTCATCATGGCCCACTCCGACGATGAAGGGCTGGTGCTGCCGCCCAAATTGGCCCCAATTCAGGTCGTGATTATCCCGATTTACAAAACCGGCGAATTAGACGCCCTTTTGGAGCGCATCCGGCCCATTCAGCAGGGGCTGGCGCAGCGCGGCATATCGGTAAAGCTCGACGCCCGCGACACCGAGCGCCCCGGCTTTAAGTTTGCCGAGTGGGAGATGAAAGGCGTGCCCGTGCGCCTAGCCATCGGCGCCCGCGACCTCGACGCCGGCACCGTAGAGGCTGCCCGCCGCGACACAAAGCAGAAGCTGCAGCTGCCGCTCGCCGACGTAGTCGACAGCGTAGATAAGCTGCTGAACGATATTCAGTTCACCATCTACGAGCGGGCCAAAGCCTACCAGGCCGGCCACACCACCCGCGTCGAGAGCTACGACGAGTTTAAGGAAGTGCTCGACACCAAAGGCGGCTTTGTGGTAGCCCACTACGACGGCACCTCCGAAACCGAGGAGCTCATCAAAGAGCAAACCAAAGCCACCGTACGCTGCCTGCCCTTGGCCGAGGCCGACGAAGAAGGCGTGTGCATGGTCACGGGCAAGTCCAGCGCCCGCCGCGCCTGGTTTGCGCGGGCGTACTAAAGCTGCGATTTTGGCACGACAAAAAGCGCACCTGGGGCAGCCCAGGTGCGCTTTTGCTTTCATAGCTCCCGTTTGTCCTTGCGAGCGCAGCGAAGCAATCCTTCCTTCACGCCTAGCTAGCGTCAGCGAACGATAAGGAAAGATTGCTTCGCTGCGCTTGCAAGGACAGACGATTCCGTTAATATAAGACCGCTTCCTAGAGCAGCCGGATGAGCCGCACGGCATCGGCCTCGCTCACGGCCGTGAGGGCGGGCGTCACGACCAGGGCATTCTGGGTAGTGATGCTTTGGGTGCCAAAATAGAGCTGGCCACCAATGGATTGCAGCACGGCCACTTTCATGCTGGCGCCGGTCGGCAGCGAAGCCGACCAACTGGTGCGGGCCGCGTTGCTGGGGTAGAGGCGGGCCAGGCCATTGAGGCCCACTACCCGCAGGAAAACCTGCGTCGAGCCAGTGCTGGCCGCCGGAATGGCGGGTACCTGCACGGTAACGGTGCCCAGGGGCGCCGTTTGGTACAGCGCCCATAGCCGGTCGATGTTCCACCAGCTAACTGAATCGAGCGGGATGGGCGTTTGATAAACCGGGGGCGTGCCGATAACCCGAATAGTATCGTTGGGAGCCGGCGCGGGAAGCGGCGGCGGGGGCGTTGTCCAGCCCGCCGAGTCGGGCACGAGCGTAGCCTGCTGCTGCCACAGCGACTGCTGCCCGGCGCTTGCGCCGGTGGGTACCGGCGAGGTAACGACCACGCGGGCAGTGCCGCCCGCCAGCCGCAGCCGCGCACCATTCTGCCACACCTGGATGCTGAACTCTCCACCCGAAATCAGCAGCCGACGGCTGCCCAAAAGCTGGGTGGGCATATTACTCAGCACCATGTCGGGTACCGAGTATATTTCGCGGATGCGCACCTGAGCCGGGCCAGTGGCGGCCGTGCCATTGGGCAAAATGAAGCCGACGGCAGGGAAGGCAATTCGGGCCCCGGCACTAGTAGTAAAGGTTTGCACGACCTGCGCCGTCGAGCCCAGCGCCAGCGAAAAAGTCTGGACGGGTGCCCCGTTGCGCCGCGCAAAATCTTCGAGCGTCATCGCGGCCGGCATGGGCGCGCAGTCTAGTACGTCATCTTTGCGGCAGCCGGCCGCCAGCAGCAACCCGGCCAGGCCGAGCAGGAGAAATAAGCGATTCATAAAAAATCAGGAAAAAGGGAAGAAAAAAGGCAGTAGCACCAAGTAGAAGCAGCCGGCCGGCCTACCTCAAAGCTTAGCGCATGTCCCAGGAAAAACCAGTCAATAAGCCCAGGCTAAACGGCTGGCGCTGCGTGAAGCCCACGGCCTCGCTGCGCACGAAAGGCGTGGCCACGTAGCGCCCGGTGGGCTGCACCAGCCACTGCCAGCGCGCGCCCGCGCCGCCCAGCCGGTAGCGCAGGTCGAGCCCCAGGCTAAGGGCCACCGTGAGCGGGCGGTACGGGCTGCCAGCGGCCGCGCTATACGCCTGCTGCTCGCAGCCGCAGCCGCTGCCCTCGGTGCTGCGGCCGCCCAGGTACCAGCCCGGCTCGGCCCCCAGCAGCAGGGCCGTGCTGAGGCGGCTTTTGGGCACCCCAAAGGCGTAGCCAAGCTGCACCGGCACCGTGAGCAGGCGGTAATTATCGCGCTGATGAACCGAAGCATAAGCCGAATCTTTGAGGCTGAGCGCCAGGCGCGTGGCGTACTCGTGGTAGCCCAGGCCCACGGCCAGCGCCCAGCGGCCCGAGAGCACCCGCCGCACCTGCACCTGCGCGCCCAGCCCCAGCGCCGGCCGCTCGAGCCGGGCAAAATCGGGGTGCCTGGCGGCCAATACTGGGGCCGGCCCCAGCGTGCGGTAGCTCACCGTCGGCCCCGCCAGCACTTGCAGCGCCCAGCGCCGCACCGGCGGCGCGGCCGGGGCCGAGTCGGGCCGGGCGGCCAGCGTGGCCAGGGCAGCCGGCGCGGGCAATAGCAAGCCCGGCTGCTTCAAAGCCAACAAGCCGACGGGGCCAAACGGGAAAAAGCCGCTGTCCCCGGCCTGTGCCCGCGCCCCAGCCGCCGTGGCTGTTTCGGCCGTAGCCGCCGCAGCTTGCGAGGCAGTCGCTTCTAAAAGAGTAGGAGTAAGCATTTGGTCAGAGCGACCAGCCAACGGCCAGGCCGGCGCGCCGCGCCGGGCGGCCCGGCGGCTGGTCGCGTCGGAAGCGGTGCGCTGAGCATCGGGAGCGGCCGAAGCGGCCAGGGACGCCGCCTGGCCACGCCGGGCGCGGCTGGCCAACTGGCCGCCAGGCGCCCGACCAGCAACTAAAATAGAGCCCACCGGCTCGGACTCGCCGGCGCGCCCGCGCCGCCCGGCCAGCCGGTGGCTGGGCGGCCGCTCCTGGTAGCGCCGAGGCTGGCGGCTATCGGCGAGGGCTAGCGCTTGGCGAATCGTTTTACGCTGCGGAGTACCCGTTGTCGCGTTGGCATAGGCGTTAGTTTGCGCACTAGGTTCAGTAATGCCAGCAAGCGGTGGCTGCCGCAGGGTTTTGGCCCGGCCGGCCGTGGTGTTGCCGGCGGGTTCTCTGCTTCCGCCTACCGTTTTTTCATCAAGCTCCTTATCAGCATAGCGCAGCTGCGAATCAGCGCTTTCGGGCTTGCTTTTCAGAACAGGGGCCGCGCTTCCCGGCGCAACCGGCTTTGGGGGGATATTCTGCCCAGCCACTGCCGTAGCTTGGAGGCGGCGGGCGCCGCGGCCACCCGGCACCTCAGCCAGTGGGCTGGCAGCGGACGTCGTGTGCGGCGGCTGGCCCACCGCTGCTTGCCCCCGCTCGGCAAGGCGCAGGCTAGGCAGCTCGCTTAAAGTGCCGGGCAGCAGGCAACAAAACAGCAGCCCCAGCACCGCCAGCAAATGCCGCCGGCGCCACCACGGCTGAGGCAGGGCCGCCGGCGCCACCTGCCGCCGAATGGCCGCCCAGGCCCCCGGTGGCGGGGCGTGGCCGTAGTCGCCCAGGCGCTGCCGCAACGCGGCCAGCAGCGGGTCGGCGGCGTCATCGTCGGGCGAGGGTGGAGGGGGAGAACCGGGTTTCATGAGTGACAGGGAGCATGGTTGTGGAGGCGCAGGCGCTGGGCCAGCGCCTGCCGGGCGCGGGCCAGCTGCGACTTGCTGGTGCCTTCCGAAATGCCCAGCATGTCGGCGATTTCGGGGTGCGAGTAGCCTTCGATGGCGTAGAGATTGAGCACGGTGCGGTAGCCGGGCGGCAGCGTAGCCAGGCAGCGCAGCAGGTCGTCGGCGGCCAGGCTTTCGAGCGCCGAGGGGTCGGCGCTGGGCAGGTCGGCGGCGTGGTCGTCGAGGTCGGCGGCCCCGGCGCCGGTGGGGTGGCGCAGGCGGTGCTGCTCCACGGCGTGCAAGGAGGTGTGCACGGCCACGCGCCGCGCCCACGCCTCAAACGGGCCGTCACCCCGGTACTGGTCGAGGCGGGTAAAGAGCTTGACGAAGGTGTTTTGCAGCGCGTCCTCAGCTTCGGCCCGGCTGGGGCAGTAGCGCAGGCACACGCCCATGAGCTGATACGACAGCAGGTTATAGAGCCGAAACTGGGCCGCTTCCTCGCCCCGGCGGCAGGCCGCCAGCAAGACCTCAGAAACAGCGGTACCAGTCACAGCCATACAAATCGGGTTCGCTGCCAGCCCCAAAGCAGCGGCATTCGGGGGCTTGACCGGCGCGCGCGACCAACGGTTGCGCGCTCAGTAAAAATAAGTGCGCGGGCAGGGCTTTTTAGCGAGGCATATAATTGAGGTAGCGCCGCCTACGTGCGCCGCCCGCCGGGCGGGCCAAACGATGCGGAAACGCACGTAGGCGGACGCTACGCCAATTACACGAACCCCAAAACCCCTCCGCAACAGCGGCTGCTAGAGTTTTTCTTCCAGCCACAAAAAACCAGCCGCCAGCAAGAACAGGGCAAAAAACCAGCCGGCCGGCCAGGGCTGCCGCGCGGTGCCGGGCGCAGCGAGCGGCAGCGCCCGCCCTGCCCGCTGCGCCAGCGCCCGCTGGCGCTCGGCTAGCTCGGGCCCGCGCCACGCCGCCAGGTCGAACACGAAAAAAGCGTAGCGCACGCGGCCCGGCCCGCGCACCTCGTGCCAGCCCGGCCGGCCGGGCCAGTACTGCGCCGTGCTCCACTCGGGCAGGCGCGTATCTTGGCTGAGAGCCAGCTGTGCGGCCGGGCCGCCGGCCAGCGGGTGCACGGTGGGCAGGCTGGCAGCCGGTGGCAAAGTCCCCGCCAGGCGCAAGTTCAGCGGGTACGGCGGGCGGGGCCAGCGGGTAGCCAGCTGCCAGGTGGCCGCCGGGGCCGGGGGCGGCGTGGCGGCATCTAGCAGCAGGCCCCAAAAGGAGGCGTAAGCCGCCCCTTGCCCGCCCAGCACCCAGCGAAAAGTTTCGGCTACCGTGGAAACCACCACCGTGCCCACGCCCGCCCGGCTGCTTGCGGCGGCCAGGGTGCCGCCGGCACTCGTGACCAACGGCCGCAAGGCGGCGCCCGGCCGCAGCCGGGCCGGCAACGGCGCCCGCAGGCCCGCCGGGGCGGCGGCCCAGGCCAGCGGCTGCGGGCTCGCCGCGCTGCCCGTAGCAGGCTGAGCCACGACCCCAAATGCCGCCCGGCCCGGCGTATTGGCCGGCAGGGACGCGGCCTCGGCCAGCACCACCAGGCCCAGGCGGCCCGCCCGCACGGCCGCTCGCAGGGCCTGGCTTTCGGCGGCGGGCAGGGCGGCCAAGGTGGCGGCATCGGCCACGGCCAGCGGGTAGCGCGCCAGCAGCGCCGGCGTGAGGTGGCCGAGCGGCTGCGCGGGCTGGTTGAGAAACTCGGTTTGCACCAGGCCCCGACTCACGGTGGTGCGCAGCGCCACGGCGCGGCCTTGCGCGGCTAGGCTGTTTTTCAAGAATTTAAACTCGAACGACGGCACGGCGGCCAGCAGCAGCACCGCCGGCTTTTCGGCAGCAACAACCTCAACGGGCACCGGCTCGGTGGCTAGTACGCGGCCCGCCTGCCGCAGCACCAGCGTGGCCACCAGCCGCCCGGCCACTTTGGGCACGCCGCGCAGCCAAAACGCGCCCCCGGCGGCTGGCAGGCGCACCGAGTCGAGCCCGGCGCCGGACAGCCGCAGGCTCACCCAAGCGGACCCGGCACCGCCTGGCCGCACCACCGCACCCGCCACTTGCAGCGGCTGCCCCAGGCGCAGCGCCTGGCTCCAGTGGGCATCCCGAAACCCGCTAAACGCCGGGGTTTGATGCGGTTTGACCGCTACCTGGCCCAAAATAGGCAGGTCGGCCGCCGGCAGGCCGCGCCCCAGTAGGTGCAGCTGGCGCAGTGCCGGCCGCCGCTCGGCCAAGCCCAGCAGGCTGCTCAGCCGGCGGGCGCCGGCGGGCGCCGGCACGCCGTAGCTCCACACGGGCGTGCCGGGGCCTAGCTGCTGCCGCAGCTCGTGCAGGGTATCGGGCTGGTAGCCTTCGGTAAGCAGGATGCCCGTGGCCGAAGCCAGCGGCACGGCCCGCGGCGGCGGATACGCCACCAGCCACAGCGCCACCGGCAGCAGGGCGCTGGCCAGCAGCCGGGGCAAGCGCCGCCGCTGGTCGGGCCGCCGCCAGGCGGCTAGCAGCAGCCCCGTGCCCAGCAGCAGGCAGCTGGCAAGCAACAGGTAATGAAAGAGCAGATAAGCAGGCACTTAGGATGTAATTAATTTATGACTGCACCAAAAAAACGTCTGTCATTGCGAGCGCAGCGAAGCAATCTTTCCTTCGCGCATGGCAGACGGTCGCAGGCGGCGTAAGGAAGAATTGCTTCGCTGCGCTCGCAATGACAGACGTTTTTTAGCATTATGAAAATAGTAACCCCTAGCGGCCCAGCTCCTCGAAATAGCGCCGGGCCAGGCGGTCGGGCGCGGCGGGGCGGGCACTCGCTGGCGTGGGCATCGGCAGCAAATCGGTGAGGGCACGCTCGGCTACGGGCAGGCAGCTGGCGCACGGCGGGCGGCCAGCGCGCGCATCGGCGGCGAGGGTGCGCAGCGCGCGCAGGGCGGGCAAGTAGGCGCCCGGCTTTTGCAGTGCGGCCTGAGCCAGTATCTGGCCGGCTTGCTCCAGCGCGGTGGCCTCGGCGGGGCGGCCGCGCTGGCCGGCGGTGGCCGCCGCCAGCCAGCGCAGGGCCGCCCGCACGGCGGGCTGGGCGGCGGGCGCGGGCACCGTGGCCTGGCGGCGCGGCGCGGCGGCGTCTTTCAGCTCGCCGGTGAGGCGCAGGGTGGCCTCGGGAAGCGGCGTGGGCGTGAAGCCGGCCTTGCGCACGTAGGCGCGGGTTTGCTGCTGCACCTCTTTCAGCAGGCGCAGGGCGCGGTACTCGTAGGGGCGGGCCGCCGCGAGCTGGCCGGTGCGCAGGCGCAGCTCGGCGGCCCACATCTCGTCGAGCACGGCGTGCAGCTTGGCCTTCACGGCGGGCTCCAGAAAATCAGCGGTTTCGGCGTCGTCGTGCTTGTGGATGTAGGGGTCCATCAGGGCATCGGTTTCGGCCGTGGGCGAGGGCAGCGCGCCCGACTTGAGGGGCGCGGCGGCGTGGTCGTGACCATCGTGGTCGTCGTGCTCCTCGTGGGTGGCGGCCCCGGCGGGGTGGGCGGCGGGGGCATCCTCGTCTTCGGCAATGGGTAGGGGCGGCGCGCTGGCGCCCATGCCTTTCTCATTTTCCTCGCCCAAAAACTTGCCGTAGCGCAGCCGCAGGCTTTGCTGGTCGAAGCCCAGCGCGTTGGCCCGGTTGGCAAGCTCGGCGGGCGTCAGCTTTTTTTGCTCCGCGATAAGCTTTTCGGTGTCGATAATTAGCTGGCGCTGACTGCGGAAGTAAGCCGGGGCGGTGTTCACGCCCATGCCCATATCGAGGGCACTGGCGGCGGCGGCCGTGTCCTGCCACTGCACCAGGTAGGTATCGGAGCGGGCGCTCTGGCCATGGTTGTCGTGGGCCTGAATGCAGAAGTACAGCTCGTCGCCATACGTCAGCCCGAGCTGGGGTAGGTTAAGCAGCTGGCTGACGGCATTTTGGGTGGGCTGGCCGCTGAGGCCGGCGCCCAAATCGCGGCGTATCTCCTTGAATTTTACCGCCTCGCCCTGGCCCTGCGCCACGGTGATAACCAGCTCGGCGCGGGCCAGGCCGTAGTCGTCGCGCAGGGTGGCGCGCACCGGCACCTCGGGCCGCGTGCCCACGGCCGCGATGAGCGTGTAGGGCTTGGGCGACTGCACGCGCACCACCGGCACCTCATCGGCCTGCACCTCAATGGCATAGTCGTCGGACACCTGCCCCGCGTAGCGCAGCCGGTACAGCGCCGGCGCCCCCAAAACCTGCTCGGCGGCGTAGGTGCCCGCCCGGCCCGCCACGGGCCGCAGGGCCAGCTTTTGGGGGCCAATTTCCAACTGCGGACTCGCCTCATTGGTGCCGCTCACGCGCACCTCCCAGCGCACCCGCGCGCCCTGCGGGCACCGAAACGACGCCTGCGCGGGCACAAAAGCCGGCCGCCGGGTGTAGGCCGGGGGCGTTACCAGCAGCCGCACCTGCTCGATGCGGGCTACGGCTGGCTTTGCCGCCTTTTGGGGCTGCTCGGGGCTGAAACGCACGGCCACGGCGGCCGGCGCGACGGCTTTTTGGGAAGCTGGCAAAAACCAGCTAAGCAAAGCCAAAGCAAGCAAGCCGCCGCTGAGCAGCAGCGGCTTGCTGAACCGCACCGGCAGCAGCGCCGGGCCATTGGCCATAAGGCTGGCTAGCTGCCGGGCCACCCGCTCTTGCTGCAACTGGCCCAGCAGCGGCAGCGCGGCGGGGTCTTGCAGCAGCAGGCCCGCGCTGTCTTCGAGCGGCGGGTGCTGGCGGTCGAGCAGGCGGGCTACCGTGCTTGGGCTAATGCGCCACGCGGGCCGCAGTTGCCACAGCGCCAGCAGCAGCGCGGCAACGGCCATTGCCGCCCATAGCAGGCCCGCCGTGGGCCAGGCGCGGGCCAGCACCACTAACAGTATGCCGGCTGCCAGCGCCGGCAGCAGCACGGCGGCTGTCCGGCGCCAGGCGTAGCTGCGAGCCACTTGCGCCAACTGCTGCCGGGCGGCTAGCAGGCTGGCTTGCTCAGAAATATCCAGTATCTGCATCAGGCTGGCGAAAGTGAAGGGGAAGCCGGGCGCCGGCTGGCCAGCCAGCGCTCTAGGGCCAGCAGCAGGCCGGCCAGCAGCACCAGCCAGGGCCGCAGGTAGAGCAGCCGAAAAGCCGGGGGCGCCGCTGCTACGGCCGCTCCGCGCCCCGGCGCGGGCAGCTGCGCAGCAGCGAGGCGGCGCTGGTCGTGGGCTTGCAGGCGGGCTAGCTCGGTGCCAGTTGGCGCGGGCCGCAGGGCCGCAAGCAGCAGGGTGGGCAAAGCCGGGTTTTCGGCCAGCGTGCTCCAGCTGGCAGCAAGGCGGGTAGCGGTTTGGTAGCTAGCACCTTTTCCCAAGGCCCGGCGCGTGAGCACGGGCCGGCCATGCGCATCGGCCCACAAAACATCCGTGCCGCTGGGCGCGGCCAAAGGCGTGCGCCGCCAGCTGGTAGCCGGCATTTCGCCCGCCAGGCCCGGCGCTACGAGCAAAGAGGTATCGGGCGTGCCGGGGCCAGCCGGCGCTTGCCAGAGGTGCAGGCCGCGCGGCACTTGCGCCCGCCAAGCGGCGGGCACCGGCGCGGCCGGCAGCCAAAATAGCCAGTCGGGCGCGTGGGCCGCAGCGGGCAGGTTGGGCGACACCGTGAGGGTTAGCGGGCCGGGCAGGCCCACGCTGGCTGCCCGCAGCGCGGCGCGCAGGTAGCGGGCCTCGACGGCGTAGGCGGGCGGGGCATACACCCACACGCGCAGCGCGGCCTGCTGCACCGGCACGGTTGGCTCAGCTGTGCTTTTCGGAATTAAAACACTGTCATTCAAAGCATAGACCAGCGATGGCCGGCCGGCAAAGGCTACTTGCCGGCCCGGCTGCGGCCGGGCTACTCGCACAGCCTCAAAGGTGGTTTGGCGCTCATTGCTGCGGCCTAGTACTAGGTGCAGACTGTCGCCGATACTGGTGGCGGCTTGCAGCCAGGTGCTTTCGGAGGGCAGCGGTAGCGTTTGCCAGGTAACGCCGGGCGGCAGAGGGCGGTGCGTGCCCTGCATGGCCGCCAGCCGGGCCGAGGTCAGCACGTACAGCGGCTGCCCGGCAAAGGTGTCGGCCGCCAGTTGGATGCGGGGCCAGTAAAAAGCCTCGGCGGCGCCCGCCGCGCTATCGGGCGCGGACTCGCCCAGCGAGTCGGCCCGCCACGCGGCCGCGCTTAGTAGCGGCCAGCCCGGCCGCAGCCAGCGCACGGCGTAGCCGCGCCGCCGCAGCGAGTCGAGGTGGGGCCGCACGGCCGCCAGCACGCCCTGGCGGGCTAGCGCGGGGCTTATCAAGACTTGCCCCCGGCCAGCTGGCAGCGGCTGCCGCCACGCGGGGCCAGCCACCGCGCCCACCAGCACGGCCAGCAGCGCGGCCCGCAGCAGCAGCAGCCCCAGCTGTTCTAGGCGCAGGTTGCGCAGGCGGCGGTTGGCCCCGGCGGCCAGCCAGCGCAGGCTGCCCACCGCCACCTCGCGGCCGGGCTGGCGGTTCCAGAGGTGGATGGCCAGCGGCACCAGCAGGCCCAGCAAAGCAAGCAGCGCAGACGGGTTGAGGAAGGTGAGCATTTTGGGGGAGCGCAGCTAGGGGAATTTTACCGCGGACGACGCGGAGGATTTTCGCGGACGGGCGCGGAGGCTGTTCTTCCGCGTCCGTCCGCGAAAATCCTCCGCGTCGTCCGCGGTAAAAAGTACTTACCCCATCGCCTGCCGTCGTTTCAAAAATTCGCGCAGCGCGTTATCCAACGGCTCAGCGGTGTTCAAGAGATGATAATCGAGCCCTTGGCGACGGGCCTGCTGGGCGGTGTCGCGCAGCCAGGCTTGCAGCTGCGCCTGGTAGGCCGGGCGCTGCTGGTCGGCATCGACCTGCACAGTTTGGCCGGTTTCGAGGTCGCGGAAGGTTACGGGGCCTTTGTGGCTAAAATTCAGCTCATTGCCGGCTACCAGGTGCAGCAGCAGCACATCGCCGCTGGTGGCGCGCAGGCGGCCGAGCAGGCGCGTTATCTCGTTGGTTTCCTCGTACAGGTCGCTCACGCACACGGTCAGGGCCCGCTGGCGGCGGGCCGTGAGCGGAGCCAAAATAGCGGCCTGGGGGAAGGTGCCGGCGGCGGTGGCCGCTTCGAGGGCGTGGTAGAGGCGGGGCAGCTGGCGGGCGTCGGCGCGGGCGGGCAGGTGCTGCAGGCCGGTAGCGCCCAAGATGCTCAGGCCCACGGCGTCGCCCTGCTTTTGGGCCAGGTAAGCCAGCGACGCCAGCAGCAGCCGGGCGTAGTCGAGCTTGGTGAGGCCATTGGCGTCGCGGTGGTTCATGCTGGCGCTGGCGTCGAGCACGAGGTTGACGGTGAGGCTAGTATCGACTTCTGACTCGCGCAAATAATATCTATCGGAGCGGGCGGCCAGGCGCCAGTCGAGGCGGCGCAGGTCGTCGCCGGGCTGGTAGGGGCGGTACTGGCTGAACTCCATGCCCGCGCCGTGCCGCCGGCTGGCGTGCGCGCCCGCCAAAAAGCCCTCGGCCGCCTGGCGGGCGGCGAGGGGCAGGTTGCGCAGGGCGAAGAGGAGTTCGGGCGTTAGAAAAGGCATTTCTCGCAGAAGTACGCAGAGGTTTCCGCAGAGGTAGGCAGAGGCTCGGTTGGCAAGCTCTGCTCACCTCTGCGAAAACCTCTGCGTACCTCTGCGAGAAAAATTACACGGAAACTGCCTTCAGCAATTCCGCCACAGCATCGTCGGGCGTGATATTCTCGGCTTCAGCATTGAAATTCAGCAGCACGCGGTGGCGCAGCACGGGCGGGGCCAGCGCCCGAATATCGTCTAGCGTAGCGGCGAAGCGGCCTTGCAGCAGCGCCCGCGCCTTGGCGCACAGTATCAGCGCCTGCCCGGCGCGCGGCCCGGCGCCCCAGCGGCCGTAGTCCTGAATAAACTTGACCGGCGAGGTAGCCGGCCGGGTGGCGCGCACCAGCCGATTTACGAAGGCCAGCAGCTCGGGGCTTAGGCTGACTTGCCGCACCAGCTGTTGCAATTGCCGAATGTCGCCGCCGGCCAGCTGCGGGCGCACCTCGGCGCGGGCGGTGCCGGTGGTGCCGCTCAGCACGGCCATTTCCTCCTGCTCGGTGGGGTAGCCGATGCGCACGTACAGCAAGAAGCGGTCGAGCTGCGCCTCGGGCAGCGGGTAGGTACCGCTCTGCTCGATAGGGTTTTGGGTGGCCAGCAAAAAGAACGGCTGGGGCAGCGCGTGCTCCTGCCCGGCGTAGGTGACGTGGCCTTCCTGCATGGCTTCGAGCAGGGCGGCCTGGGTTTTGGGCGGCGTGCGGTTTATCTCGTCGGCCAGCACGAGGCTGGCGAAAATGGGGCCGGGGTTGAACTTGAACGAGCGCCGCCCGGTGCCGTGGTCTTCCTCCAACACCTCGGTGCCCAGAATATCAGTCGGCATGAGGTCGGGCGTGAACTGGATGCGGCGAAACGGCAAATCCGTAGCCTGCGCCAGGGTGCGCACCAGCAGGGTTTTGGCCAGGCCGGGCACGCCTTCCAACAGGGCGTGGTCGCCGGCCAGCAGCGCCACCAGCACCTCATCGAGCACCTGGCTTTGGCCCACGAGGACTTTGCCGATTTCGGCCTTGAGCAGCGGCAGCTTGGCGAGGAGCGTTTTAACGTCTTGTTCGGTCATTTCTTTAGCTGTTAGCTAGTAGCTGCTGGCTGTTAGCTTTTCGGTAATTAGTCAAACAAAGGATATTAGGGAAGCGAAAAAGCTATTAGCCAACAGCTACTAGCTAACAGCTCACGATAAAGCATACAGCAGAATATTAACCCCAAATTTGGTGTTGTCCTCGGCCAGAAAGCGCTTGTTGCGGAAATCGTAGTCCCACTCGCAGCCGTAGTCTTTGTTGGAGTAGAGCACGCCCAGGCGGCCGTTGATTTCGATGCCTTTCAGGTAATCGTGCACCAGGTCGTCGCCCCAGCCGTTGAGCTCGAAGCCGGTGTTGGGCGGGCCGTCGGGAAACTTAAAGAACTGGCTATAGATGGGGTGCGTCTTGGGCAGTTTCTTCAAAGCCGTGTTGCCGAAGCAAGCGCGCATCTGCTCCTCAAACGAGCGGGCGAACAGCCCGTCGATGTCGTGGTTGCAGTCGTCCACGAACACGAAGCCGCCGTTGCGCACGTACTGGATGAAGTTCTTCTTTTCCTGGGCCGAAAACTGCACCAGCCGGTGCCCGCTGAGGTAGCAAAACGGGTAGCCGAACAGCTCGGGGCTATCCAGCGCTACCACTTTTTCCTTGGCGGCCACGGGCACGGTGGTGTACTGCACCAAGGAGTGCAGCAGGTTGGCGGGCATGCGCTCGTCCACGGCGTCCCAGTCGCCGGAGTGGTAGCTGAGGCGCACGAAGGTGAACGGGGCGGCGGGCTGGAGGGGCATCAAAAAATCAGCCCGAAAAAGCGGGCCGGACAAGCTAATGAAACGACTTACTGCCTATTAGTTGCGCGGAAGTATCTTTTTGGGCCGCGCCGCCGGGGCTAAGCGCCACCGCAACCTCCGGGCGCGGTCGTAGTTAAAAGGCCAGCCATACTAGCGCGCCGCGCGCCGCGTTGGTGGCGCAGGGCTGGCCGGTTGGCAAGTCTTTTACCTTTATATATGAGTAATTTATGAAAGCTTTAGCCCTCCCCACTATCGCGTTATTAGCCCTGGCCGCCACGCCCCAAGCCCACGCCCAGTTTGGGGTGAAAGGCGGGGCCAACTTTGCCCAGCTGCAAGGCCGCTCGGGCGAAGATGCCACCTACAAGACCTTCTACCACGTCGGCGTGCTGTACCAGTGGAATTTGCTGGGGCCGATTGCCATTCAGCCCGAATTGCAGTACTCGCTGCAAGGCAGCAACCTCAAAGGCGCCTTTACCGACTACCAAACCAAGCTGCACTACTTCACGGTGCCCGTGCTGGCCAAGGTTACGGTTGGCCCCATTTTCGTGGAGGCTGGGCCGCAATTCGGCTACCTCGTGAGCGCCAACCAAAGCGGCCAGGTGCAGATTACCAATACCAACGGCTCGGCCAGCTACGGCCAGGTCAGCCAGGACGCCACCGACCAGTACAAGCGGGCCGATTTTAGCCTGGCGGCGGGCGCGGGGCTCAAGTTTGGCGCGCTCTCGCTGGGCGGGCGCTACGTGGCGGGCCTCAACGACATCAACGACGCCAAAAACCTGACCGGCATCAATGACCCGCGCCTGAAAAACCGCGTGTTTCAGGTGTACGCAGCCATTCAGTTTGGCGGGAAGTAGTGTGTAGGGTAAGCTTTAGCTTGCCATTCATTGCCGCCGGCAAAACACACGCGCTCGGCACTCGTGGTTTTGCCGGCGGCAATGAATGGCAAGCTAAAGCTTACCCTACACTACACCGCGTCCGAAAGACTGGTAAACGTGAAGTCGCGAATCTTGAGCGGCGGCACCAGGTTGCCGGCCAGGCGCACCGGGCGGCCGATGGCCTCCAGGTTGTTGAGCATGATAATCGGGCTTTCGTTGAAGCGGAAGTTCTTGACCGGGAACTTGATAGCGCCGTTTTCGATGTAAAACGTGCCGTCGCGGGTGAGGCCCGTGTAGAGCAGCGTTTGCGGGTCGACGGCGCGGATGTACCAGAGGCGCGTCACCAAAATACCCTTGGCCGTGCCCTTGATGAGGTCAGCGGTGCTTTGGGTGCCGCCTTCCATGATGAAGCCGCCGGGGTTGGGCAGGCTGGGAATGCCGGTTTTTTGGGCCCAAAAACGCGACGAATACATGTTTTTTACTACCCCCTTCTCAATCCAGGTAGTGCGCTGGCGCGGGCGGCCATCGCCCGAGAAGGTGAGGTCGGGCACCTCGGCGTTGGTGGGGTCGGAGTAGATGGTGACGCGCTCGTCGAAGAGCTTTTCGCCCTTGCGGTTGCCACCGCCTTTTTTGCTCAGAAAGCTGCGGCCCTCTTCGGCCGAGCGGGCGTCGAACGAGCTCATCAGCGCGCCCAGCAGCGAAGCGTCGGAGTTAGAAACCAACGCATTAGGCTCCAGAATCACGGTGTACTTGCCCGGCTCGATGGCCTTGGCACCTACCGACGATGCCGCTTTGCCGGCCGCCGTAGCCGTGAGCTTGGCCGCGTCGAACTTGGAAATATCCGTAAAATCGGTGGCTGCGTAGCCCGAGCCCAGCCCGTCGGGCGTGCGCACGGTGATGCTAAAATCGAGGTTGGTGAGGCGCTGGTAAGCCTCAAGGCCCTTCGAGTTGCGCTTGGCGATGAAGCTAGCCGAGTCGTTGAGGAAGCCCGCCGAGCTCAGCTTTTTCTGGTCGCAGTACTGCATGCTGGCCGCCATTTGGGTGGCGCGGTAGTCGGGCGTGATGCCCGCCGTGCTGGCCGCATACGACTGCGGCGAGCTGAGGTAGGTTTGCGGCCCGAGCAGCGGCATATACTCGGGGCTGATGGGGGCGAGCCGCGCGATTTCCTCGGCTCGCTGCACGCAGCGGCGCAAGGTGGCCTCATCAAACTGGTTGCAAGTGGCAGTGCCCGAGCGCTGCCCGAAGTACGAGGTTACGCCCAGCGACACGTTGTTGACGGCCCCGGCCGTGCTGATGGAGTTGCGCGCCGAGCGCACGTTGCCCTCCACGCTGCCCGTGAGCGTGGCATCGCACTCGTCGGCGGTGCTGAAGCTGAGGACTTTCTTCAGAATATCCTGCGCTTCGGTTTGGGAAAGGATGGCCATTATATGTATGAAATTTAGATACTTGAACAATTGTCATTGCGAGCGCAGCGAAGCAATCTTTCCTTGTCGTTCGCTAACGCTGGGTAAGCGTGAAGGAAAGATTGCTTCGTCGCTCCTCCTCGCAATGACAGGCGGTTTTTAGCCGATTTTGCGAGCCGTGTTTATCACGTTCACGCCATTGAAGCGGGTGGTAGCCGAGCCGTGGCTCACGGCCGAGCTTTGCGAGGGCTGGCCTTTGCCGTCGTTGAAGGCGCCAAATAGGCGGTAGTCCGAGGCGTCGCAGCTGCCCGCGCAGGCGCCCCAGAATTCCTGGGTGTTGGCCTGGTAGGCCACGTCTTCGAGCATTTCGGTGATTTTGCCTTTCTCGATGGCGTAGAATACCTGGCCACCAAACTGGAAGTTATAGCGCTGCTGGTCAATGCTAAACGAGCCATTGCCGGCTATGTAAATGCCTTTGTCCACGCCGCTCACCAGCTCATCCACGCTCTTTTTGGCGGTGCCGGGGCGCAGGCTCACGTTGGGCATGCGCTGGAACTGCACGTCGCGCCACGACTGCGAGTAGCAGCAGCCATCCGATTCCTTCTGGCCCACGATGTGGGCCTGGTCGCGGATTTTCTCATAATCGACCAGCTTGCCCTGGTCGATGAGCGTCCACTCCTTGGTTTTCACGCCCTCGTCGTCGTAGCCCACCGCGCCCAGCGAGCCGGCTTGCAGCTTGTCAGCCACGATGTTGACCTGCTTCGAGCCGTAGGGAATGTTTTTGGCCTTCCACTCTAGCGTAGCGAAGCTGGTGCCGGCGTAGTTGGCCTCGTAGCCCAGCACGCGGTC
>JAKONR010000311.1 GCA_022701825.1 Hymenobacteraceae bacterium
TCCTGGAAGCGCTTGGCCTCGTCGTAGCAGCCGCGCGGGCCCACGGGGTTCACGTTACCCCAGTATTCCTCTACCTGCGGGTGCACTTCGGGGTCGCCGTACACTTCGGAGGTGCTGGCAATCAGCATGCGGGCGCCTTTCACGCGGGCCAGGCCCAGCAGGTTGTGGGTGCCGAGCGAGCCCACTTTCAGGGTCTGAATCGGGATTTTGAGGTAGTCAATCGGCGAGGCGGGCGAGGCAAAATGCAGGATGTATTCGAGCTTGCCGGGCACGAACACGAATTTGCTCACGTCATGGTGGTGAAACTCGAAGTCCTCGCGCTTGAACAGGTGCTCGATGTTGGCGAGGTTACCCGTGATGAGGTTGTCCATCGCGATGACGTGGTAGCCCTCGGCCAAAAACCGGTCGCAGAGGTGCGAGCCCAGAAAGCCGGCCCCGCCGGTGATGAGTACACGCTTTTTTTCTTCAGCCATTTGATTTGAGCTGTTGGCTACTAGCTGCTAGCTGTTAGCCTTTGATAAATAAATATCGGCTGTTGGCTAATAGCTAGCAGCTATCAGCCAACAGCCTAAAACTAAGCTACCGGCTCTTTGTGGTCGGTTTTTACGCCGATGCAGTGGTAGGCAAAGCCAATTTCTTTCAGTTCGGCGGCGTCGTAGATATTTCGGCCGTCGAAGATAACTTTTTGCTTGAGCAGGCGGCCTACTACCTCGAAGGAAGGCGAGCGGAACTCGGGCCACTCCGTCACCACCAGCAGCGCGTCCGCGTCTACCAAGGCTTCAAACTGGTCTTTGGCGTAGGTAATGGTGTCGCCGAGCGAGTGCTTGGCTTCGGCCACGGCCACTGGGTCGTAGGCCGATACGGTCGCGCCTTCGGCCAGCAGCTTCTCAATGATAACCAGCGAGGGCGCCTCGCGCATGTCATCGGTTTTGGGCTTGAAGGACAGGCCCCAAATGGCGAACTTCTTGCCTTTGAGGTCGCCGCCGAAATGCTTCTTTACCTTCGAAAAAAGCACCTCTTTCTGGGCCTCGTTCACGCCTTCCACAGCTTGCAGCACCTGCATACGGTAGCCGTTTTCCTGGGCCGTTTTGATGAGCGCCTTCACGTCTTTCGGAAAGCACGAGCCGCCGTAGCCGATGCCGGGGTAAATGAACTTGGTACCGATGCGGGCATCGGAGCCGATGCCGCGGCGCACCATATTCACGTCGGCGCCCATGATTTCGCACAGGTTGGCGATGTCGTTCATAAACGAAATTTTCGTGGCCAGCATCGAGTTGGCGGCGTATTTCGTCATTTCGGCCGACGGGATATCCATGAAGATAATCGGGTGGCCGTTGAGCAGGAAAGGCTTGTAGAGGCGGCGCATCACCTCCTCAGCCCGCTCCGAGCTGATACCCACCACAATACGGTCGGGCTTGAGGAAGTCGTCGATGGCCGCGCCCTCTTTCAGGAACTCGGGGTTGGAGGCCACGTCGAACTCGATGCTGGCCCCGCGCTTAGCGAGGGCATTTTCAAGCTCGGTGCGCACTTTGGCGGCGGTGCCCACGGGCACGGTGCTCTTGGTCACGATTACGCAGTAGTCGTCCATGTTCTCGCCGATGCCGCGCGCCACGGCCAGCACGTATTTAAGGTCGGCCGAACCGTCTTCGCCGGGAGGCGTGCCCACCGCGATAAAGGCCACGTCGGCCCCTTTGATGCTGTCGGCCAGCGAAGTAGAGAACTTGAGGCGGCCGGCTTTTACGTTGCGCGATACCATTTCCTCCAGGCCCGGCTCGTAGATGGGCAGGATGCCTTGGTGGAGGTTATCAATTTTTTTCTGGTCAATGTCAATACAAGTAACTTCAATGCCCACTTCGGCAAAGCACGTACCCGTAACCAGCCCAACGTAGCCGGTACCAACAACTGCTATTTTCATTTGAGAAAGAAAAAATGTGACTATATAGAATTCTATAAAGCTCTAAGGTAAAAGAAAGAACGGGTAACTAAGGGCGGGGCAAGGATAAACCGGGCTGAGTACCGGCGGCGGCCGCAGCTACGCGCACTACGCGCAGCCGAAACTTTTGCCGCTGAGTTTCAGCTCGCTCGCCCGGTGCCAGGCCTTCAAACTCATAGGCCGGGAAGGTTCGGTAATAGGGCTCATCAACTAGTATTCGGGCGTGCCTAAAAGCCGGAACTGGCGTGCGGGTGCCCGCTACCAGCGGATAAAGCAACGCAAAGTTAACCAGAACAGTGAGGCTATCGGCATCGTTTGTAGTAGGCACACAGAACTTTGGCTTCGCCACGCGCGGGCCACGGGGCCAAAATCGCAGGCCATCGGTTACACGAACGGATTCATAATACCGTAATTTGCTATCTGGCAAACAATTAAGCCCATACTTTACCAGTACGTCCGTTGGGTAGGCCACTCGCTGGTATTTCGCAAAAAATAATCCGTAGGAAACAAACCCCACCAGGCAGGCCGCCAGCCCCGCCCCGGCTGCCCCGCCTCGCCAGCGGCTGATGGCCAGCGCCGCTACTGCCGCCAGCACCAAAAAAGGAAAGTACAGGTGCAGCAGGCGCCCGTACCACACGATGCGGTGCCCCACGGCCGCCGCCGTGGCGTGCGCCAGAAAAAGCAGCGCCGCCGCCACCAGTATTTTTTGGCGAGGAGCAGCGGGCAATAGGCTCACCGGGCCGGTGCGGACCAGCTGACGCCCCGCTCGCACTACCGCCAGTGCCAGCAGCGCCAGCAATACCAGACCGAGCGCACCCTCCACCTGCCACAAGTACCGTAGCCAAAACGTGTAGCCCTCGGCCGGGTCGCCTTGCAGAACGTGCAGCGATAAATCGTAACTCACGGCCCAGAAGGGCGGCGCGCCGCCCAGTCGGCTCAGGGCCTCGGCCCCCAGCAGCGGCAGCCCAAAACCCAGGCCCAGCGCCAGCAATCGGCCAAAATTGGCCAGCACCCACGGCACTGGCCGCCGCCAATCGAGCAGCGGCGCCACCAGTAGGACCGGCCCGGCGTAGTAGCCGGGGTAGAGCAGCCACAGCAGCCCGGCGCCCAGCCCCAGCCGCGCCCAAAACCAAGCTTTGGGCGAAACAGGCTGGCACAACACCCAGTACATCAGCCCCATAAACAGGAGCATTGCCTCGTCGTAGGGCAGCACGTGGCGCACGTAGATACTGGTATTGACGAGGCTGGCGTAGAGCACGGCCACTACCAGCGCCCACTGCCGGGCGGCGGGCGCATCAGCCAGCAGCCGCTGGCAACTGCGCCAGAAAAACCACGCTGTGCCCACCGTAGCTGCCCAGTTGCAAAGCGTGGGCAGCAGCAGCGACGGAAACCCGTAAATATCCCAACCCGCGTAGCGGGCCAGCAGCAGTTGCCCCGCCGCCGGCCCGCAGCGCCACAGCGCATCGAGGGGCCGGGCATCGACCATCGACAGGGCAAAGGCAGCCGCCCGCCAGTGCCCATGGGCGGCCGCCCGCAGCGCCTCGAACGATTGAAAATACCGGCGCTCGTCGTAGTCGACCAGCGTGCCGCTACCCAGCAGCAGCAGGCGCAGCAGCAGCAAGGTGCCCCAGGCCACCACCAGCAACCGCGTGGTCGCCACGGTGGTAAACCAATTGGCCGGCGGGCCGGGCACGTTGGTGGCGGTTGTCATGTGTTGTTCCCGCATGAGGACGTAATTGCAAAAAACAGCGGGTTAAAAATTTGAACTTCAAATTTTTAACCCGCTGTTTTTATAGAAGGGCGTTTGGCCTGCTACGCCATATATTTTTTCCACCAGTACTGGAAGACCAGCAGGCCCCAGATGCGGGCGTGGGCATCGCCGGGGTTGCTGGAAAATAGCTGCTTTTTCAGCCTCTGCACGGTGGCTACCTCAAAGATGCCCTGGCTGGCCACGAAGTCGTCTTGCAGCAAATCCTGCTCGATGAGTGGGCGCAGCTCGCCGCGCATCCACTTCAGCAGGGGCACCTCAAAGCCGTGCTTGGGTCGGTCGTAGAGCTCGGGCGGCAGCAGGGGCCGAAAAGCGTCCTGCACGATTTTTTTCTTCATCTTGCCATCGACCTTGCTGCTCACGGGCAGCGAGAAGGCAAAATTAACTACCTTATAGTCAAGGAACGGCGTGCGCACTTCCAGCGAGTTGGCCATGCTCATCAGGTCCACCTTGGTAAGCATGTCGTAGGGCAGCACCAGCTGCGTGTCGGTGAGCAGCACCTCGTTGAGGTCGCCATCGGCGTGCAGGTTTTCCAGGATGTCCTTGCGGCGCTTGGCGGCCAGCTTCTTATCTACTTTTTTGCGGCTGGCGGCACTCAGCAGGTCAGTAGCTTCTTTTTCCGAAGCAAAGCTGGCCCAGTCCCAGTAGCGGTCCTTAGGGCCGCTGAGCATACCGCGCGAAAAGCGCTGAAACTGCCGGATTTTGTTGCCGAAGTACGAGTTGCGCGACTTGGGCAGAATGTCCCAGAGCAGATTCAGGCCGGTCACGGCTTCGGCCTTGAAGCCGCCCTGCCGCACCTGGAAATCGCCCATGTGCTTGTTGTAGCCGCCAAAAATCTCGTCGGCCCCGTCGCCGCTCAGGGCCACGGTCACGTGCTGGCGGGTGCGCTGGCTGAGTACGTGCACGGCCAGCGCCGATGAGTCGGCAAACGGCTCGTCGAAATAGTCAAGCATTTGAAACAGATGCTCGTAGAGGTCGTCATTGCTCAGCGAAAACACCGTGTGGTTGGTGTTGTGCATCTTCGCTACCAGGTTGGCGTACTTGGTTTCGTCGAAGAAGGGCTCGTCGCGGAAGCCGATGCTGAACGTGTTGAGGTGCGGCGTGTGGCGGGTAGCCAGCGCCGTGACCACGCTCGAATCGATGCCGCCGCTCAGGAAGGAGCCTAGCGGCACGTCGGCCACGAGGCGGCGCGCCACGGCTTCGTCCATCAGGCTCACCAGCTTCTTTTGCTGCTGCTCGTAGTCGAGCTTGTTTTTGGCAACCTCCTTGGGGTCGTAGGGGATTTTGTACCAGCGCTTGCGCACGACCTTACCGTCCTTAATGAACAGATAATGACCGGGTAGCAATTTTTTAATTCCTTTAAAAATGGTAGCCGGCCCCGGGATGTAGTTGAGCTGCAAGTAATGGCTCAAGGCGGCGTAGTCGAGCTTGCGCGGCACGCCCAGCGCCAGCAGCGATTTCAGCTCCGAGCCGAACAGAAACCGGTCCTCATCGCGATAAATATGCAGGGGCTTCACACCGTAGCGGTCGCGAGCCACAAACAACGAGTTTTCTTCTTTGTCGAAAATCGCGAAGCCAAAAAAGCCGTTGAGCTTCTTGATAAAGCTGCGCCCTTCGCTGATATAGAGGTTTAGAATGACCTCCGTATCGGTTTGCGAATGAAAGCGATAGCCCTTCTTAAGCAGCTTGGCGCGCAGCTCGCGGTAGTTGAAGATTTCGCCGTTGAAGACGATGGTGTAGCGGCCCGACTCGTCGGTCATGGGCTGGTTGCCATCGGCCGAGAGGTCGAGAATGGCCAGCCTACGAAAGCCCAGCCCACACTGGTCGTACACGAAATGCCCCTGCGAGTCGGGGCCGCGGCGCACGATGGCGTCGGTAGCGGCCTGCAAATTGGCCAGGGCCGAGCGGCCCAAATCGGAGAAGGCGTAAGCGCCGGTTATTCCACACATAGTATAGCTAGTAGGACAAATATACGGAGGCGGGGAATTGGGGAGATAGTGATTGCGTACGTTGGCGGGAGATGCCGGGGCCGCCGCTTGGCTGCTTACGTTACTGGCTCACTGCTTCGCAACCCGCAACCCGCAGACTTAGTAAAGCTACCAGCCGGCAGCCCGCCGGCCAATTTCGACAGCCCCTCCCCCACCCTTATGGACTTACAACAGCAATTTGACGCCGCCGCCCAGCAAGTCAACAACCTGCCCGACGCCACCGCCGCCCAACACATGACCGAGCTTTACGGCCTGTATAAGCAAGCCACCGAAGGCGACGTGAACATGAAATCTGACAAAGTAAATGCCGATGAGGCCGACCGGGCCAGCGGTCCCGCTGGCCTCTCGCAGGCCCAGTGGGAGTCGTGGGACAAGTACAAGGGCATGTCCGAAGACGAGGCCAAGCGCCGCTACGTAGCCAAAGTAGCCGAAATAACTGGTAACCAAGCCAACGGCGGCACCGACGCCGATGCCGTACCCACCGACGCCCTCACCAACGCCCCGATGGCCCCCGACGCGCCGCTGGTGCCCGAGAAAGAAAACGACACTACCTCGGCCCAGCCCGGCTTCGGCCCCGGCCAAAGCACCGGCGGCTTGCGCGGTGACATTACGGCCGGCGCACCCTACGGCGGTGAAGACAAGCTGAAAGGCGCGCAATAGACTGTGTAGCGTAAGCTTTAGCTTGCGAGCGAGCGTAGCGAGCAACTACGTTGGTAGACGTTAGCTAACGCGGCTGCTCGCTACGCTCGCAAGCTAAAGCTTACACTACAAGAACTTACGGTAAAGATTAACTAATATTCGCCGGTCCAGCTCCGTCAGTTCCGACCCGGTTTCACCGGGCACAAAATGCCGTTTGAACGCCGCAATGGCCGCGTTTAAGTCCTGGGTGTCGTAGCCGATGATGCGCAACGCCTCGCGCGGCGTGAGGCCCGGCAGCGGCAGCCCGAGCGAGTCGGTGGCGAAGGGTGCGGCCGTGGTATCGGTTAGCACGGCTGCATCGTACCAGAGGCCGAAGCCGCGCTGGGCCAGCCGCTGCCACGGAAACAGGGCGCTCGGGTCGTTTTTGCGGGTGGGCGCGATGTCGCCGTGCCCAAGAAAGTTAGCGGCCGGAATATTATAATTCTTTTTCAGGCTACCCAACACTTTCAGCAAGCTCGCCAGCTGTGCTTCCTGAAACGGTTCCGTCCCGTCGTTATCCAGCTCAATGCCAATGGATACCGAGTTAATATCCGTGACGTTGCCCCAGCGCGCCGCGCCGCCGTGCCAGGCCCGCAGATAGTCGTTGAGCATGTGGAAGGTCTGGCCATCGCGCCCGATAACGTAGTGGGCGCTCACCTGCGTCTTCACCAGCGTAAAGGTCTTAATCGTCTGCGCGGTACTGTGTTGCGCCGTATGATGAATGATGACGTAGTTGGGCTTACGCAGATTGAAATTGACGGTGCCGGCCCAGTAAGGCGCGGGCGGTAGGCTGTCGGCCGGTAGCGTGGGCTGCGCGCGTAACTGCCGGGCCAGGTCGCGGGTCTGGCGCTTGTACACTTTGTTGGTGGCGGCGTAGGGGTTGCGCACGCAGCCGGTGGCAAGTAGCGCAAGGGCGGCCAAAACAGCTTGTTTTTTCCTCATTTGGGGCAAACATAAAGCCCCGGCTGCGCAGGCAGCCGGGGCTGTGTTGCGCGGACTTTGCAGTCCGCGTTTTGCTCAGCGGGTCGCGGACTGCAGAGTCCGCGCAACTGCCTTACTTGGCGTACGCTACCGAGCGCATTTCGCGGATTACGGTCACTTTAATCTGGCCGGGATACTGCATTTCCTTCTCGATTTTCTGCGAAATCTCGAAACTCAGCTCGCCGGCGCGCTCGTCGCTCACGTTCTCGGCGTCCACGATTACGCGCAGCTCGCGGCCGGCCTGAATGGCGTAGGTCTGGTTTACGCCTTTGAAGGCGCCGGCTGTTTCCTCCAGCTGCTTGAGGCGCTTGATGTAGCTCTCCATCATTTCGCGGCGGGCGCCGGGGCGCGAGCCCGAAATGGCGTCGCAGGCCTGGATGATGGGCGAAATCAGGGCCGTCATTTCCATCTCGTCGTGGTGGGCGCCGATGGCGTTCACCACGTCGGGGTGCTCTTTGTATTTCTTAGCCATCTCCATGCCCAGGATGGCGTGGGGCAGCTCGGGCTCCTCGGTGCTCACCTTGCCGATGTCGTGGAGCAGGCCGGCGCGGCGGGCGTGCTTCACGTTGAGACCCAGCTCGGCGGCCATGGTGGCGCAAAGGTTAGCCACTTCGCGGCTGTGTTGCAGCAGGTTCTGGCCGTAGGATGAGCGGAAGCGCATCCGGCCCACCATCCGAATCAATTCGGGGTGCAGGCCGTGGATACCAAGGTCAATAACCGTGCGCTCGCCGATTTCGATGATTTCCTCTTCGATTTTCTTGGTCGTTTTGGCCACGATTTCCTCCACGCGGGCGGGGTGAATGCGGCCGTCCTTCACGAGCAAGTGCAGCGAGAGGCGGGCGATTTCGCGGCGCACCGGGTCGAAGCCTGAAATAATAATGGCCTCCGGCGTGTCGTCCACAATCACTTCCACGCCCGTCGCCGCTTCCAGCGCCCGGATGTTGCGGCCCTCGCGGCCGATGATTTTGCCCTTCACATCGTCGCTCTCGATGTTAAACACCGACACGCAGTTTTCGATGGCGTGCTCCGAAGCCGTGCGCTGAATAGTCTCCAAAACCACTTTTTTGGCGTCCTTGGTCGCCGTCAGCTTGGCTTGTGCCACGGTGTCCTTGATGTAGGACGAGGCTTGCAGCTGGGCCTCATTCTTCAGGCTTTCAACCAGTTGCTCGCGGGCTTCGGCGGCGGTGAGGCCGGCTACTTTTTCGAGCTGGCTTTGCACTTCCTGCACGATGGCTTCGGCTTCCTGCTGCTTGGTTTGCAGGTCGGCCAGGGCAGTTTCGTGCTTGGCCTGGCGCTTTTCTTCCTGCTGCTCGAAGCGGTTGCGCTGGTGTTCGGCGTCAGCCTGCACTTTTTCGCGGGTGGCTTCCAGCTCCTTTTCCTTGTGCTGAATGGTTTCGAGCTGCTTCTGGGTAGTTTCGGTGAGGTGCTTGATGGCCTGCTCCTGGGCCAGCACACCCTGGCGGCGCTCGGTGAGTTCTTGCTCCAAGGCGGCTTTCAGGCGCTGGGTTTCGGCGTCAAACTCGCGGCGCACGCGCTTTTGCTCCTGCTCGTACTCGTTTTTGAGGTTGCGAAACTTGTCTTTCGACTGCTGAATGCGCTCGTCGCGGGTGCGGTTGGCCGTGGCTTCGGCCTCTTCGATGATTTGGCGGGCTTTGGCCTGGGCCTCGCCTTCGTGGTCTTGGCGGGCTTTGCCCGCCAGTTGGCGGCCGATGACCAGTCCGCCAATCAAGGCAATGACGGCCGTCAGCACGCAATATAAAAAGATGGATGACATGAAGTTATGGAAGTGAAGTGAATCAGAACCATAGCAACAGGCGAGTTACCAGGCCGGGGGTAGCCGGGGCCGCTTGCCCTGGCCGGCCCGGCCGGGCCAACGAAAGTACGGGTGCTGCCTGCGCGCGTTTACACGGCCAGCACCACGCCAGAAAGCAGCTCGTCGAGGCGCGCCAGGCGCTCGGTGAGGTCTGCATCGGTTCCATCCTTTTCTTTGCTGACTTTCAGAGAGTCAGCCATTGTGGCGAAGGCTACCATCGCCAGCAGGTCTTGTTTGTCCTGAATGCCATATTGCTCCCGAAACTCGCGTAGCCGCTCGCTGAGCTGCCGGCCGGCTAGGCGCAGGCGCTCTTCGTCGGCCACGGCCACCCGCATGGGGTAGTCGCGGTCAGCGATGCGAATTTTGATGGCTAAGTCATTCATAGAAAGCAAGTAAACAAGTCAGTGTAGGTGAAGGCTAGTTATTCCCTCAAATAGGCAAGGCACTTATCTATTTCGCGGATGTATTCGTTGAGGCGTTGTTTCAGCTCGTTGGCCTGGGTGGGTTCCCCGCCGGCTATAGTCTGGACAAGT
>JAKONR010000338.1 GCA_022701825.1 Hymenobacteraceae bacterium
GCGATGAAAACTACGGCGAAGGCAGCTCGCGCGAGCACGCCGCCATGGAGCCCCGCCACCTCGGCGTGCGCGCCGTGCTGGTGAAAAGCTTTGCCCGCATCCACGAAACCAACCTCAAGAAGCAGGGGATGCTGGCCCTCACCTTCGCCAACAAGGCCGACTACGACCTGATTGAGGAAGACGACCAGCTTGACATCCTCGGCCTCACGAGCTTCGCCCCCGGCCAGCCTCTGCAAGTGCGCCTGCGCCACGCCGACGGCGACACCGACCTCATCACCGTAAACCACACCTACAACGAAGGCCAAATTGGCTGGTTTAAGGCTGGTTCGGCCCTGAACCTCATTAAGTTGGAGGCTAGTGGCATCGCGGTGTAAGTACTTCGGCTAGTTAAGCTGATTTCTGAAAGGCCGTTCCAATAACCTTGGAGCGGCCTTTTTTATTTCTTCCGCATGAATGCTTCTGCCCGCGCCGGCCTGCCCGCTACCGGCTTCTTACTCACGCTGCTAGGCGCCGTTTTATTTTCTACCAAGGCCATCATCGTCAAGCTGGCTTTTGGGGCTACGCACACCGATGCGCTCACGCTGCTCACCCTGCGCATGGTGTTCGCGCTCCCTTTTTACGTGGGGATGGCGCTGTTTGTATCGGGCAAAAAAAGCAACGTGCGCCTGACCCGCCCGCAGTGGGTGGGGGTGGCACTAATCGGCTTACTAGGCTATTACGTAAGCAGCCTGCTCGATTTTATGGGGTTGCAGTACATATCGGCGGGCCTCGAGCGGCTGATACTTTTTCTGTATCCCAGCTTCGTGGTATTCCTCAACGCCGTCATCTTCAAACAGCGCATTGCAGGCACTCAAAAATGGGCTTTGCTGCTGACGTACCTGGGTATTGTGATTGCCTACGTGGGCGAACTGGCGGTGGACACGAGCCGGCAGGGCTTTTACCTAGGCAGCTTTTTGGTCTTCCTCTGCGCCGTTACCTACTCCCTGTACATTGTGGGGAGCGGCCGGCTGATTCCGGTAGTGGGGGCCACTAAATTCACGGCCTACGCCATGCTGGCAGCTACAGTGGGTATTTTCGGCCACTTCGCCCTCGCGGGCCAGGGCGACGTGCTGGGGGCGGGGCGGGCGCTGTGGGGCTACGGCCTAGGGCTGGCCGTACTGTCCACAGTGCTGCCGTCGTTCTTGATATCGCAGGGCTTAAAACAAATCGGGGCCAATAACGTGGCCATTATCAGCGGCATTGGCCCGATTTCGACTATCGCGCAGGCGTATTTTTTCTTGCACGAACCAATTTTCGTGGCCCAAATCGGAGGTACGGTGCTGGTCGTGGTGGGCGTGCTGCTGCTGAGCTGGAAACGGCCCCGCGCCGCGCTGGCGTAGCACATAGCGTCTATTTTGGCTATCTCAAACTCTCTATGCTGCGTTGGAAAGACATCTTATACTACGCCAAATATGGCAACCCCGAACCGCCCCGCCACGTGAATAAAACCGAGGCCGAGTGGCAGGCACAGCTGACGCTGGCGCAATACGCGGTGCTGCGGCAGCGGGGCACCGAGCCGCCGTATCGCAATGCGTATTGCCGCAGCTACGAGCCGGGCGTGTATGCGTGCGCGGGGTGCGGCAGCTTGCTATTTGACTCGGCCACGAAGTACTACGCCATGTCGGGCTGGCCGAGCTTCACGCAGCCGGTGGCCAAAAATGCCCTCCGCTACGCCTTTGATGAGCGCCACCACATGCAGCGCATGGAGGTGTGCTGCAACGTGTGCGGTGGGCATTTGGGCCACGTTTTTGCCGACGGGCCCGAGCCCAGCGGCTTGCGGTACTGTATGAATTCGGTGAGTTTGGTGCGGCAGTAGCGTGGGCCGAAAAGCCTCCACAACAGTACAGCCGTGCTATGTTTGCTCTACATGAATAACTTCCTTCGCAAAACCCTGAAGATTATTGGCTACACGGTTGGCGGCATCGTGGCCGCGGTGCTGCTGTACGGGGCCGCCGCGTTTGGCCTGGCCCTGATACCGGTGGCCGCCGAGCCGGTGCCGCCGGGTGGGCCGCGCATTCCGGTGTACCTCTATACGCCCAACGGTATTCATACCGACTTGGTGCTGCCCGTGCGCACGACCCAAATAGACTGGAGCCGCCAAATAAAATACGCCCACACCACCAGCCGCGACAGCGCGGGCTACGACTACCTGGCCTTTGGCTGGGGCGACAAAGGCTTTTTCTACATTCCGGGTTGGAGCGATTTAACGTTGCCAATTGCCTTCCGGGCGGCGTTTCACCTGGGCACTTCGGCCATGCACACCACGTTTTACAAGGCCAGCGAGCTTACGCCCAGCACCACCTGCGTGCGGCTCGACCTTACCCCTGACCAATACGCCCGGCTGGTAGCCTACGTGCAGGGCAGCTTTCAGCCAGGGGCTGACGGCCGCGTGCAGTACTTGCCGGGCCACACCTACGCCGGCCACGATGCTTTTTACGAAGGCCAGTGGGCCTACAGCTTCTGGCATACCTGCAACACTTGGGCCAATAACGCCCTGAAAGCCAGCGGCCAGCGCGCCGCGCTGTGGACGCCCATCGTGGGCGGGCTGTTTCGGCATTACGGGCCGCAGGAGAAGTAGCGAATAGTAGGGTGGCCCGGGCGCGGCAGCCGCAACTCGGCGGTTGGGCTATATTTACGGCACTGTACTAAAGCAAGAATTTACTAGCCCGCATGGATTTAAAAGAGCTCGAAGCCGGCGTTGACCCGCACGTGCATTGGTACTACCAAAGCAAAAAGCTGCCGCTGCTGCACTACGCCAAAAAGGCGCTGGCCGGCGGTAAGCCGCTGACTATCGTGGATATTGGGTCGGGCTCGGGCTTCTTTGCCATCGAGCTCGAAAAACTGTACGGCAACGCTATTCGCAAGGCCTACCTCGTTGATACCGGCTACTCGCCAGCGGAAATGGCCTTGACGAAGGGCCAAAAAATCGAGAAAGTGCACGCTATTCCGGCCACTATCGAGAATGGATTAGTGATAATGATGGACGTGCTCGAGCACATCGAAGACGACCTCGCCATGCTGCAAAGCGTGAAGGCCGCCTGCGTGGGCGATAATAACTACTTCTTTATCACGGTGCCGGCGTTTCAATCGCTTTGGAGCGGGCACGACGTGTACCTGGGCCACTACCGCCGCTACAAGATACCCATGCTGCGTGAGGTACTGCAAACGGCGGGCTTCCGCAAAATCAAGAATTACTACCTCTACGGCGGCCTGTTTCCGATGGTGTGGACGGTGCGCCAGCTCGATAACCTCAAGGGCAAGGACGCGGCATCTAACATGCGGCCGTTCAGCCCGGTAGTGAATAATATTTTGCTGGGACTGACGTCGGTGGAAATGAAAATTGCGTCGGCAAATAAGTTATTTGGCGTGACGTGCGTGGGCGAAGGCAAGATTTAGCGGTTGCGCGGACTTTGTAGTCCGCGTTTGCTAACAAACACTGGGACGGACGCGGACTGCAAAGTCCGCGCAACCGGCTCGCCAACGGCAACCCTAAGTCGGTTTCTGAGTTACAAAAGAAGGCTCCGGCCTGCTTTTCTCGTTTCAAACCATTTTCCATGCAACACCGCACGCTCGGCAAAACCGGCTTCTCCATTTCTGAAATCAGCCTCGGCACCTGGCAGGTAGGCGGCAAATGGGGCGAGCCCTTCAGCCACGACAATGCCGACCATATCCTAAACGCCGCCGTCGACGCAGGCATCAATTTTATCGACACCGCCGACGTGTATGGCGACGGCGAAAGCGAAAAAGCCGTAGGCCGCCTCGTGCGTAGCCGCACCGGCGAGCGCATCTACGTAGCTACCAAGTGCGGCCGCCGCCTCCAGCCCCACACCGCCGCCGCCTACCAGCCCGCCGCCCTGCGCGGCTTCGTGGAAGACAGCCTGCGCAACATGGGCCTCGATACCCTCGACCTCGTGCAGCTGCACTGCCCGCCCACGGAGGTGTACTACCGCCCCGAGATTTTTGAAGTATTTGACCGCCTCAAGGAAGAAGGCAAAATTCAGCACCTGGGCGTGAGCGTGGAGAAGGTAGAGGAGGGCCTGAAAGCTCTCGAATACCCCAACGTGACGACACTGCAAGTCATCTTCAATATGTTCCGCCAGCGCCCGGCCGAGCTGCTGTTTAAGGAAGCTCAGCGCCGCGACGTGGGGGTAATCGTGCGGGTGCCGCTGGCCAGCGGGCTGCTCACGGGCAAGTTTTCGGCCCAGACGACTTTCGACAAAGACGACCACCGCAACTTCAATCGCAACGGCGAGGCCTTTGACAAAGGCGAAACCTTCGCGGGCGTCGACTACAACACGGGCCTGGCGGCGGTGGAGGAGTTAAAGAAAATCTTCCCCGACCAGCCCAATTTGGCACCCGTGGCGCTGCGTTGGATACTGATGTTCCCGGAGGTAAGCTGCATTATCCCTGGCGCATCCAAACCCGAGCAATTACTTTCTAACCTGAAAACGGAGGAAATACCGGCGCTGACGCCCGAGCAACTGGCCGCCGTGCGCGGCGTGTACAACCGCCTGATTCGGCCGCAGGTGCACCAGATTTGGTAAAAAAAACGGCGTTGTAAAAAACGTTTGTCGTGCTGAACGCGGGGAAGCATCTCTACCGCACCAGTTGGGTTCGTCCAACGGTGCGGTAGAGATGCTTCCCCGCGTTTAGCACGACAAACGCTGGCTGTTACTTCGGCAGCTTAATCCGGTACAACCGGAACGGGTAATCGACCTTACTTTCGCCGCCGTTCCACTTCGGAGCACGATTTATCTGCGTGGCCGTCAAGTACAAATACCCGTCATAGCCGAGGGCGAAGGTATCGGGCCAGCTCAGGCGCGGGTCGTGCACCAGGGTTTCGAGGCGGCCGGCGGGCGTCACGCGGCGGATGGCGTAGTTGGGCGAGTCGGAGAGGTAGATGTTGCCGGCTTCGTCGGACAGCATCCCGTGGCTCACGCCGGTTTCGCCCACCGTTTCGACGTGGCTGGCCAAGTCGGCGTTGCTCAACGCGGGGTTGGCGAGGTACTCGGTAGCGATGCGGTAAAGCTTGGTTTGGTTAATAGCGCGGTAGTAGAAATACTTGCCATCGGGTGGCAGGGCAATGCCGTTGACGTTGCTGCTGAACGGCTTACCCGATTTATCTTTTACCTCCTTGCCATCGAGGCGCAGCACGAAACCCGGCTCAGCGGCGGTCGACTTATGGCCTTGCAGCGCGAGGCGGCTTTTGCCGGTTTTCAGGTCGAGCACCACGATACCGGCTAGTACGGGGTCGGAGATATACGCCAGCTGGCGGCGCGTATCGATGCGCACATCGTTGAGGCCGGTGCGCTCACGGGGCAAGTCCTCGAAGCGGTAGATGCGCTCGACTTTGTTTGTCGTTAGATTGATTTTCAATAGCTTGATGCCCGCGATAACCGGCGCTTGGTCGTCAGGGTTCGACGGGTCGAGCACCCACAGGTTGTCGTCGGCATCGACCACGGCGGCCTGCACGTTTACGAAGCGCGTGGCAGCCTGGGTCGAGTCCCACTGGTTCCAGAGGGCGTTGGGGTAGGGGCGGCGCTGGCCGTTTACAATTTCGGCCAGGCCGTAGTCGTAGGAATAGTTTTTGTCATTTTTCTTCTTTGGGAAAGTCATGAAGATGCGACCCTTGTGCGAGACGCCGACCCCGATGGGCTGGTAATGGCCGGTTTGGGTTACTTCTTCAAGCGGAATTTTGAAGTCTTGGGCGGCAGTAGTCAGCACGGGGAGCAGGCAGGCTAGTAATAGGAGGAGGCGCATAAGGCGGAGTTTTTTACCGCGGACGACGCGGAAGAGGGCGCGGATGGGCGCGGAGGCTTTTCCTACGAATAGCATTCGGCCAAGGTTGAACAGGCAGCGCGCCCCGCAACCTTCGGGCGCGGAGCTGGGTAAGTAAGGAAGTTTCACGGGGCGCAGGCTCCTTTTTTGGCACCCAGGCTATGCGTTTTTGCTTTTCGATTGTTTCTGGTTTGGTGTTGGCAGCCGCTGTTTCGGCGCACGCTCAGGGGCCTAAATACCTTACTACCGGCCGCGTAGTGCGCCAAAGCCCAGCTTTGGACCAGCTAATCGCGCCTGGCGCACCACTCGAAATCATCTCCTCGGGCCACACGCACGTCGAAGGCCCCCTGTGGGTGCCCGACAGCAGTATGCTACTGTTTTCGGATACCAAAACCCAGACTATCTACCGCTGGAAGGAGCAGGGTGGACGCTCCAAGTTCTTGGAGCACAGTGGCTACACTGGCCGCCTGCCCTATAGCGACGAGCCCGCCAGCAACGGCCTGGCGCTGGATGGCCAGGGCAACCTGCTGCTGTGCGAGCACGGAGACCGCCGCATTGCCACGCTGCCACTAGGCCAAAAAAGCGGCAAGCGCACCCTCACCGACAACTACCAAGGCAAGCGCTACAATAGCCCCAATGATGTGGTGGCCGCCCCCGGCGGTGCCATCTATTTCACCGACCCGCCCTTCGGCCTGCTTAGTAAAAAAAGCCCCGAGCCTGCGCGTGAGCTAGCTTTCACGGGCGTATTCCGGCGCTCCTCCGAGGGCGAGGTAACCGCCGAGATAACCGACGTGCCCCGTGCCAATGGCCTGGCTTTCAGCCCCGGTGGCCGTACACTATACGTATCTAATGCTGACTCGCTGCGCCCGGTCATCTTGGCCTACGAAGTGGGTAAAAATGGCAAACTGGGCAAAAGCCGTCTGTTTTTCGACATGGCTAGCCTGCCCAAAACCCGCTTCAAAGAAGTGCCCGACGGCCTCAAGGTAGACCAAGCCGGCAACGTGTACGCGGCCGGCATAGGCGGCCTGCTCATTCTTTCGCCCCAGGGCCAGCTTTTAGGCACCATCGACCCCGGCGAGGTGGTGGCCAACTGCGCCTGGGGCGACGATGGCCATTCCTTGTATTTGATGGCGACCACCTTTGTCTGCCGCATCAAAACGCTGGCGCAAGGCGTGCCGGGCCGGTAGAGCTCAAAAGTGTCCGTCATGCTGAGCGGAGCACTGCGCTCAGCATGACGGACGCATTTACAGCGTCACCACCTCGCGGGCCTCGCGCGGCTTCTGCACCAAGTAATAGTACAGCAAGATTGCCAGCCCGATGCCGAACGGAATGATGGCCAAATGCTTACCATCCGTAATGTGCCCGACCGGGACGGTGTCAAAGCCAAAAAACTCGCTCATCATCCAGTAAGAATTGGCCGTAATCCAGAAGACGATGGCCAGGTTGTGCGCCAGTTCGGCCTTGATGGTGCGGGTGCGCCAGGTGATAAGCAGCGCGATGCTCAGGGTCGGAAAAACCATGAGGATGCCCAGCGTTTTCCAAATCATGCACCAGCTGATGTCCTTGATAAGCCAGAACAGAATGTGCTGGTTTTCCATCTTGCGGTATGCGGCCGGGATGGCGTAGATTTCTTCGGTTTCGGCTGGTGATTCCATGTGGACTATGGCGGCGTATTAGTTACGCTGTCAATCTTCTATCAAAAGCTGTTTTAAGCGCGAGCAGTCGTGGGGCGTCGCAGCAGATACACCACTACCAGCAGTACCAGCAGGCCCAGGGCCGGGAGGCCATTGGGCAGCAGGCCGCCCGGGATTTTGGTGGTGTGCACGTAGGCCGCGCCAATCATAATGAGCATGAGCCCTAGGGCCGCCAGGCGCGTGAAGCGCGGCACTAGCAGCCCAATGCCGCCCAGCACTTCGGCTGCCGCGATGAAGTAGGCAAACCAGCTCGGAAAGCCCATTCCGCCGAAGCCCTTCACAGTGTCGGCGAGATGCAATAGCTTGTTGCCGCCCGAGGCGATGAAGGCAACGGCGAGCAAAATTTGCAGAATCCAGGCAATGGTGTTGCGGGCAGACGACATGGCGGAGTGATGAAGTGAGTGAGCGCAAGGTAGGTGGTTCTTGCGCCTTTAGCAAGAGTGCCGCTGAAACCGCCACCTAGGGCCAGCTAGCCGACTGGCTCGGTTACCTGCGCTTACCCCACCTTCACTTCCTTGCGCTCGCCGATTTGCTGGCGCCACATGGCGTAGTAGAGGCCTTTTTGGGCCAGTAATTCCTCGTGGCGGCCCTGCTCGGCCACCTGCCCACGTTCCAAGACAAAGATGCGGTCGGCGTGCAGGATGGTGCTGAGGCGGTGCGCGATGAGCACCGTAATGTGCTGGCGCGAGCCCGACAGCTCGCGTACCGTACGGCTGATTTCCTCTTCGGTGAGCGAGTCGAGGGCCGAGGTGGCTTCATCAAAAACCAGCAGCGTGGGGTGGCGCAGCAGGGCGCGGGCGATGCTGAGGCGCTGCTTTTCGCCGCCGCTTACCTTCACACCGCCCTCGCCGAGCACGGTGTCGAGGCCCTGCGGGGCGCGGGCGAGCAGCGTATCGGCGGCAGCCTGGTGCAGGGCGCGCACGCACTCTTCGTCGGTGGCGTGGGGGGCCACGAAGAGCAGGTTTTCGCGGATGGTACCGGCAAAAAGCTGCGTATCCTGCGTCACGAAGCCAATTTGCTCGCGTAGCTGGCCGAGGTCGACCTCGGTACTTGGGATGTTGTTGTAGCGAATCTGGCCGCTCTGGGCGGGGTAGAGGCCCACGAGCAGCTTCACGAGCGTGGTTTTGCCCGAGCCGCTGGGGCCGACGAAGGCAATGGTTTCGCCGAGCTTGGCCCCGAACGAGATGCCCGCCAGCGCCGGCGCCGGCGCGGTGAGGTGCTGACAGCGCACGTGGTCGAAGGCCAGGGTTTCGAGCTTGGTGATGGGCTGCGGGTGGGCGGGGCGCACATCGCGGGGCGTGTCGAGAATCTGCTGAAAATTGGCCAGCGACGCTTCTGTTTCGCGGTAGATGCCGATGATGGCACCCAGCTCTTGCAGCGGCCCGAAGATGGAAAACGAGTAGATGAAGAACGAGAAGAACTGCCCCAGGCTGATGTGCCGCTGCACCAGCAGGTAGAGCAGCAGCATGATAATGACGTTGCGCAGCAGGTTCACGAACGTGCCCTGCACGAAGCTCAGCGAGCGCAGGTAGCGCACCTTGCGCAGCTCCAGCTTCAGAATGCGCTCGGTGATGCCGTTGAGGCGCTGGGTTTCCTGCTGGGCCAGGCCGAGGCTTTTTATCAGCTCGATGTTGCGCAGGCTTTCGGTGGTGGCGCCGGCCAGGGCCGTGGTTTCGCCCACGATGGTCTTCTGAATGACTTTGATTTTCTTGCTCAGCGCAAAGCTCAGAATACCCAGCAGCGGAATGGTGAGGAAGTACCCCAGGGCGATGGGCCAATACACGCTGATGGCGTACCACATCACGAAGATGATGCCCACCAGCGCCGTAAACAGAACGTTGACAAAGCTTTGAATCAGCTTTTCGACATCAACGCGCACTTTCTGGAGCTTACCCAAGGTTTCGCCCGAGCGCTGGTCCTCAAACACCTGGTAGGGCAAGTCGAGCGAGTGCCGCAGCCCATCGGAGTAGAGCTGTGCCCCTAGCCGCTGGGTAATCACGTTGACGTAGTAGTCCTGAAAGTTTTTGGCCACGCGCGACACCATTGCCACGCCCAGCATCAGCCCGATGTATGGTATTGCCTCCTTAAAAAAGGGCCAGAACGGCACCAGATGAAAGCCTGTGCCCCCGTCTTTAGGGGTAAAGTGGTCGACCAGCTTGCGGAAGAAATATGGGTCGAGCAGCGAAAAAACCTGGTTGGTGGCGGCCAGCACCAGCGCCAAGGCGAGCAGGCCCCAGTAGCGGCGCAGGTAAGAATAAAGAAGTTTCATAAACGCAAAAGCGCCGGGCGGCAGGCCCGGCGCGGGAAGAACAGCGAAGTAGAGGTTTTGTGCGAGCGGGGCGCGGTGGCCCGGCGGCCAGGGTCACGTGCTGGCCAGGCGGTAAAGGGTGGTTTTTTTGTCGCCGGTCTTTTCCAGCAGGCCGTTGTCAACGGCTTTTTTTAAATCTCGGCTGGCCGTGGCTGGCGATAATTCCGGGAATTTTCGCAGATAGTCTTGGCGGGTAAATTTGGTGGCGGCTCCGCTCAAAAACAGCTTGATGCGTTCGGCGTCGGTGAGCCGCTTGGTGGCCTGTAGTAGTAAGGCAGCTAAGGATTTATCAATAATACGTAGCATGTATTCGATAAAGCTGGTTGACTTGCCTTCTTTATCGCTCTGCGCCAGCGCCTGGTAGTAGTCGGCCTGGTTGCGGCTGATGAGCGACTCGAAGGGCAGAAACTCAAAAACCGGGTAGTCGTGCCGCAGAATAACGGTTTGCCACAAGCGGCCCATGCGGCCGTTGCCATCCAGAAAGGGATGGATAAACTCCATTTCGTAGTGAAAAACGCAGCTCTTGATAAGCGTCAATTCATTCTTGTCTTTCAGATATGCGAATAACTCCTTCATCAGGTAAGGCACGTTGGTGGCCGGCGGGGCCACGTGCTTCACCTGCGAGCCCGTGACGATGCCGACGCCCTGGCTACGGTAGCTGCCGGGCCGCTCAATCAACCCCTGCATCAGGGCTTTGTGGGCGGCTAAAAAATGCTGCTCGGAGGTGAAATTGAACGAGGCAAGCTGCTCATACACCGCGATGGCGTTCACTACTTCCCGAATATCTTTTTGCGGGCCGATAACTGGCTTGTTCTCGATAAGCGCGGTAATCTGCGCTTCGGTCAGCGTGTTACCCTCTATTTGCAGTGAGGCGTGTATCGTCTTGATTTGGTTTTGCTTGCGTAGCGTAGGCGACTGCCTGGTTAGGTGGCGCGCATTGATTTCGCCCAGCTTTTCCGAAATGGAAGTGACGGATTTTAGAATGCTAGCGGTTAGCTCGTAAGGCGGCTTCACGGGTTTGATAGTATCATTTGATAGTATCAAATGTAGTGTTATAGAGGCTGTGGGTTTGGCGGGTGCGGTGGGGCACGCGGCCCTGGTGGCAGTCTTAGCCGCGTAGCGGTGCGGCTGCCAGCCACTACAACGCGTGCAGTCTTCAGACTGCCGGAGTAGCGCGCCTGCACAAGCAATCAATCCGGCGGTCTGGAGACTGCACCCGTTGTTCGGCCGGCAGTTGCGCGCTACCTGCTAGGCTGCGGCCAGCATTACGGCGCTCACGCTACTGCCAGCCGCCGCCCAGGGTGCGCACCAGCTGCACGGCGGCGCGCAGCTGGGTGGTTTGGGTTTGGACCACGAGGCGGGCGGCGTCGAGGGTTTGGCGGTCGGCATCGACCACGGCGAAGTAGTCGGTGAGGCCGCGGCGGTAGCGCTCCAGCGTGAGGCGGCCGGCGAGGCGCGCAGCGCGCAGGGCGCGTTGCTGAGCCGCCAGCTGGGCGCGGCTGCTGGCTACGTCGGCTAGGGCGGTTTCAACTTCCTCGTATGCGGTGAGGGTGAGGCTGCGCGAATTGGCGACTACTTCGGCGGTTTGAGCCTCCGCGAGTTGCTGGTTGCCGCGCAGGCGGCCCCCGTCGAAAATAGGAATGTTGAAGCCGCCGCCCACGTAGTAGGTGTAGGCGCTGGCCAGTTTGGGCAGGTCGCCGACATTAGTAGTCTGGGGGCCAAGGT
>JAKONR010000356.1 GCA_022701825.1 Hymenobacteraceae bacterium
GAGCATAAAGGTATAATCGGGTAGCAGCGTGGCCGCCGCCACGATAATGGCCGTAACGGAAGCCGACGCCCCGAGTACGGGCAGCCCGATTCCGCCCCGAAAAACGGGCAATAAATTGAAGGCCAGCAGAAAAAAAGCGGCACCCGCCAAAGCCCCCAAAATGTAGAGGCTTATCAACCGGCGGTCGCCCAGGTACTCCCGGATAATCTGCCCAAACCAGTACATATTGAGCATATTGAACAGGATGTGGAAGAAATCCTGATGCAAAAAAGAGTAAGTCAGCAGCGTCCAGGGGTGGCGCAGCAGCACCGGGATGCTCGACGAAAGCTCGAGCAGCCGCCTGATGGCCTCATACGTGCCATTGGCCTGCGATACGTGCAGGATGGCGCGGACAATAATGATAACGGCGAATA
Organism: Hymenobacteraceae bacterium; assembly: GCA_022701825.1. Classification (GTDB taxonomy): domain Bacteria; phylum Bacteroidota; class Bacteroidia; order Cytophagales; family Hymenobacteraceae; genus Hymenobacter. The sequence goes on from JAKONR010000356.1 coordinate 414, forward strand.
CCAGCGCATTGATGATAATAAGCTGATTGAGCGCATTGTCGCGGCGAATAAACGTATCGCGGATATCCTGAATTACACTCATGAAAAGGGGAGATTAGTAGAATTGCTGGCGGCCCCGCTCCCAGTATTTGATGACCAGAAACCCGATAAGCAGGCCGCCCAGGTGGGCGTAGTGGGCAACGTTGTCGCCGGGCGTGCGGTGCACGCCGGCATACAATTCGTACATCGTGTAGAAGAAAACCAGGTATTTGGCTTTAATCGGAAAAGGGATGGGAAAGCGGTATATTTCCGTGTTGGGAAACAAGTAGGCAAAGGCAAACATCAGCCCAAACAGTGCCCCCGAAGCACCTAGCATCCCGGCATGAGGCGAGTTTTTGACTTCCTCCACTACCCCATCCACGGCCTGCGTAGCCGCGCTGATATAGTCGGGGTTTTGCGGGTTGCGTTGCAGCTCGCGCGCCAGGGTTTCGTAGCCATTGGCCTGTGGAAAGTTGGTGCGGAAGAAGTCGGCAAAATCGCCGCCCGTTGGCTGGCGATGAAACTCGGCCGCCGCCTGCTCCATGCGGTTGATTTCGTAGAATTTTACGCCTTCGTACAAAACGCCCGCCCCAAAGCCGCAAATCAGCCAAAAGGTCAGAAACCGCTGCGCGCCCCACTTATGCTCCAGCATCGGCCCGAAGATTATCAGCCCAACCATATTGCCGATGATATGGCCCCAATCGGCGTGCAGAAACATGTACGTAACAAACTGCCACGCGTAGAAATAAGGCGACCCCAGCGGATAGAGGCTGCCCAACTGCGTGGGGTGCAGCCCCGGCAAATACTGCTGCACCAGGAAGAAGAACAGGTTTGCCAGCAGCAGGTTACGCACCGTCGGCGTGATATCAAGATTGAGCATGGATAAGCACCAGCTGGTAGAAGGAACGAGAAAAAACGGGCCGCAAAGGTCGGCTACGTGCCGGGCTTACGGAAAAAGTCGGCCAGCTGCTGCCCGTCGAGCAGCACCACCGTGGGGCGGCCGTCGGGGGTGTAGTTGGGCACCTGGCAGGCAAAGAGCTTATCGACCAGCGCACTGAGCTCGGTTTCGGGCAGGCGAGGCTGGCTGGTGGCCTGGGCCACGCGCCGGGCCAGGGCGCGGGCCAGCGCCTCGCGCCGGTCGAGCTTGAGCGGCGCCGCCCCGCTGCGGAACTGCTCGATGAGGCTTTCGAGCAGCTCTTTTTCGCCCTGGGCGGGTAGGTCGGCGGGCACGGCCTCGATGGCGATGGTGAGCGGCCCAAACTCGGCAAAGCGAAAGCCCAGCAAATGCAACGGCTGCGTCAGCTCCTGCAAAATGGCGTAGTCGGCGGGCGAAAACGTGAGCGGGCGCGGAAACAGCAGCGCCTGCGAGTGCACCGCACCCCGCTCCTGCCCGGCCGCGTACTGCTCGTAGAGAATGCGCTCGCGGGCGGCCTCCTGGTCGATGAGCATCAGGCCCGACTTCACGGGCAGCAGCACGTAGCGCGTGAGCACCTGCGTGGCGCGCGGCGAATGAGTGGAGGAGTGAGTGGGTGAATTGGTGGCAGCGGCCAGGGCCGTGGCGGGCTTCAGCGACGGCTCGGGCGCGCCGGCGTGCACAAACGGCAACTCGGGCAGCACAGGCGCGGGAACCGCCGCGGGCGGCGCGGGGGCCACGGCGGGCGGGGCGGCGGGCTCGTCGGGGCGCACGGGCTGGCCCAGTTCGCGGTAGAAGGCTTCGAGGTCGCGCTTGGCCTGCTCGGTGGGGCGCGGCGGTACCTGGCGCTCGGGCGCGTCGGGGCGGCTTTTGCCCTGGCGCGCGGCGGCCGACACGGAGGCGGAAAGCGCGTCGGGGTTGAACTCGACGTGCCGGGTAGGCGTGGGCAAGGCCGAGCTACCGCCCCCACCGGCCGGAAAACCCGTGCTGCCGCCCGCCGTGCGCAGCGGCCGGATGGGCGCAAAGTTCACGTCGCCCTCGAAGTCGAGCGAGGGCGCGAGGCTGTGGATGCCCAGCGCCTGCCGCACGGCCGCCCGCACCACCGCGTACACCGTTTTCTCGTCCTCAAACTTGATTTCGGTCTTCGTGGGGTGCACGTTGATGTCGATGGTCTTGGGGTCAAGCT
>JAKONR010000357.1 GCA_022701825.1 Hymenobacteraceae bacterium
ACTACTACCTCGTTGAGGCCCTGGGCAGTGGGCGCGCCGAACTTTACATCGACCGTGGTGCGGCCATTCAGCACAATCTCCTGGGCCGGGTAGCCCACGAAGGAGAACACCAGCGTGGAGCCGGCCGGCGCGCTCAGGCTGTACTGGCCCTCCAGGTTGGTGGCGGTGCCGAGGCCGGAGTTTTTCACCACCACGTTCACGCCGGGCAGCGCTTCGCCTTTTTCATCGACCACGCGGCCGGTAATGGGCGGGCCGGCCTGCGCCGGCGCCTGCTGCACGCCAAAAGCTGCGTGCGCGGGCCACGCCGCGCCCAGCCCCACGGCCAGGCCAAGGCCCGCCACCAGCCGGGCCGGTGTTCGGGTGAGTCCCGCGAAAGGTAAAATTTTCATCGAATAGAACTACTAAAAAACGGTAAAATGGGCGGCTGTCGGGACCAGCCAGGCGGGGCTACGCGGGCCGGGGCGGCGTAGCTAGGAGGGGATTGTTACTATAAAGAAAACTAACCTGCTTAGAATAATTTTCAGGCGTTCCTTATGGAGTGAGCACCTGGCCACGGCGGATAGTACCGAGGCAAGAAGCCCGCCGCCAAACTGCTTTTTAACAGTTGATTGTTTGCGTCGCTTTCGTTTATTCAATACACTGAGCGTATTGCTAAAGCAACCAGAAGTGCTCAGCTTACCTAAAAATTGCATTATTTATTATTGGCATAAGACAAAAATTTTTGAGCTAAAAATTTTACTCACGGCAGCAGTAGCAGCAGTTGAAGCCGCAGCCAAAAAAGGCTTGCCTTTACGGGCAAGCCTTTCGTTTCTGAGTTGCTAAAAAATCAATACCCCGGATTCTGCGAGAGCGCCCCGCCGCTCAGGTCAATCTGGGCCTGCGGAATGGGAAAAATCTCGTTTTTACCCTTCGTAAACGTCTTGCCCTGGGCCGCAAAAATGGGCACGATGCGGCCCGGCTGCACCGATTCCTGGCGCACGAGGTCGAAGAAACGGTCGTGCTCCATGGCCAGTTCTACGCGGTGCTCCTGCCAGATGCGAGCCAGCGTGGGCGCGACCGCACCCAGCCCGGCGCGGGTGCGGATGGCCGTGAGGGCGGTGGTAGCGGCGCTGGTGTTGCCGAGTTGAAAGGCGGCTTCGGCGTTGATGAGCAGCACCTCGGCGTAACGCATCACCCGGATGTTTTTGGGCAGGTAGTCGTTGTTGCCGCAGTTGGGCTCGCGGGTGCGGCTGTGGTAGGCCTTGTAGCTGTAGCGCGAGTTTTCGACCGAGTCTTTGCTCGGAATGCGGAAGCCATCCCAGAGCACGGTACCGGCCGAGCGCTGCCCGGCAGGCGCGGTATTGTTGATGAAAATGATAGTGCCGGCGCGGCGCACGTCGCCCATTTCGTAAGCATTGGCGAGGTCGGTGGTGGGCGTATTGAAGCCAAAGCCGAGGTCGGACCAGCCGCCGCGGCCGCCCTGGCGCGGGCCCTGGCTCACGCTGTAGAGGTTGATGGCCGAGTTATTGCAAGCGGCGTTCACGCCGGTTTGCACTTCAAAAATTGATTCCGAATTGTTGTTGCCCACCGTGCGCCAGATGTCGGCGTAGGTGCCGTAGAGTTGGTATTTACCGCCCGTTATCACGGCCTGGCTCAGGTCGTAGGCCTTCTGGTAGTTCTTCTGGTAGAGATACACTTTGGCCAGCATGGCCTGCGCCGCGCCCTTGGTAATGCGGCCCAGCGTGGTCGCGCCCTTTTCGGGCAGGTTATCGACGGCAAACTGCAAGTCGTTGATAAGGAAGGTATACGTGTCGGCCACCGAGGCGCGGGTTTGCAGCGCGGGGTTGTTGGCATCGGCGGCGGCGGGCACGCCATTGAGCAAGGGCACGCCCCCAAAATAGCGCACCAGGTTGAAGTAGAAGTAGCCCCGCAGAAAGCGCACCTCCCCTATCTGGCGGTTTTTGGTGGTCGCGTCGGCCGGGCTCAGCGGAATCTTGTCGAGCGCTTGGTTGGCGCGGGCGATGGCCTGGAAATGGCCGTTCCAGACGTTATTGATGTTGCTATTGGCGGCCGTCACGGTGAAATTGTCAATCTGGCCCGCGTCGGCGTAGTCGGTGGGCGTGCTGCCCTTGTCAGCGTCGTCGGAGGCGATGTCGGTCAGAATCACGTTTTGCAAGCCACTGACATCAGCCCCGAAACCACCTAAGTAGAGTACGTTGTACACGCCATCCACCAGCTTTTGGGCGGCGGCGGGGTCGGCCCGAATGGCATCTTCGCTGAGTTGGCCCTGGGGGGCCACTTCCAGAAAGTCTTTGCAGCCGCTGAACAGGGCCAGCGACAAAGTGAGGGCGGCCACGCCCGCCGGGCGCGCTGCCGCTAGTAGGTTGTTTTTCATATGGGTAGCGCTTATTTGAAGTTGGCGGTGAGGCCCACCGTGAGGGTGCGGGCCGTGGGGTACGTGGTGGCCTCGATGCCCGAGTCGAGGGGGCCGCCCGGCAGTTCGGGCGTGAAGCCCGTGTACTTGGTGGCCGTGAAAATATTCTGGCCCGAGAGGAAGAGGCGCAGCGTGGAGAGGTGCGCTTTTTCGATGGTGCTGACGGGGAAGGTGTAGCCCAGAATGACGTTGGTGAGGCGCAAATACGAGCCGCTTTCCAGGAAGTACGTGGAATTGGGCAGGCTGCTCGACAGGGTGCGCGGGTCGGTATTGGAGCGATTGGTAGTCGTCCAGCGGTTGGCGGCGAAGCTAGCTTCTACGTTGTCGGTGCCCTGGAAGCGGTTGCGCTTTTTGGCGTTGTAGACCTTGTTGTTCAGGTTGCCCGAAAACACGAACGAGAAGTCGAAATTGCGGACGTTGATGCCGCCCGTGATGCCGTAGTAAACGGGCGGCTGGTACGAACCGTGGTAGGTACGGTCGCGCAAATCCACCACGCCGTCGCCGTTGGTATCGGCGTATTTGAGGTCGCCAATTTGGGGCGAGAACGTGGAGCGCGGGCCGGCATTTATCTCGTCCTGCGACTGGTACACGCCCACTACATCAAGCAGGTAGAAGCTACCGGCCGCTTGGCCGTTGTCGGAGCGCGTCACGAGGTTGTCGCCCGCAAACAGCGCCTGCCCGCCGTTGAGGTTGGCAATGCGGTTCTGGTTGAAGGTAGCGTTGACGCCGAAGTTGTAGGTGAAATTGTCGGCGATGGTCGAGCGCCAGTTCAGGGCCGCTTCCACGCCTTTGTTGGTGATATCGGCGGCGTTGGTGATAAGCTGGTTGTCGGGGTCGCCCAAAATACCGGGAATATTCACCGGAATCAGGGCGTTGCTGGTGAGCTTGTGGTAGTAGTTCACCTCGCCGGTCAGGTGGTTTTCGAGGAAGCCAAATTCGAGGGCTACGTCGTACTCGCGGGTGGTTTCCCAGCGCACCTGTCCGTTCTTAATCTGGCTGATAACCGCGCCCAGCACCGG
>JAKONR010000358.1 GCA_022701825.1 Hymenobacteraceae bacterium
GCTACTACCTCGACCTCAACCTGAGCGCCGCCAGCGCCTACGCCGCCGACCCGCACACGGGCGTGCCCGACTCGCTGCGGGCCCGCGTGCTGGGCGGCGAGGCGGCCATGTGGGGCGAATTTGCCGACAGCGTGGTGTATGAAAGCCGCGTGTGGCCCCGCGCCGCCGCCGTGGCCGAGCGCCTCTGGAGCCCCGCCGCCCTCACCCAGGACGTACCCGACATGTACCGCCGCCTGGCCGTGGTGAGCGACGAGCTCGACGCGCTGGGTTTGCGCCACCGCCGCGCCCCGGCCGCTCTGCTGCGCCAACTGGCCCAGCCCTACCCGGCGGCCCTGCCCGCATTGCAAACGCTAGCCGCCGTGCTAGAGCCAGTCAAAGAATACAAGCGTCACTTTCAAGGTTTTAGCTACACCACCGCCACGCCTTTCAACCGCCTGGTCGATGCCGCGCCGGCCGAGTCGGAAGTAGCCCGGCGCTTCGCCGCCACGGTCGATAGCCTCATGGCGGGGCAGCCGGCGCTCGCGGCGCTGGTACCCACGGTGGCCCCGCTGCCGCTCACGCCCGTGGCGCGCGGCCAGCTGGCGCGGCTGCAAAAGCAGGTGCAGCAGTGGCAGGCGGTGAGCCAGGCGCTCACGCCGCTCTTCGTGGTGGCCCCAGCGCTGGCCGAATACGCGCCGCTGGCCACCCAGCTTTCGGCCATTGCCACGCTGCTGCAGCAGCGCCTGGCGCAGCTGGCGAGCGGCCAGCCGCTACTACCCGCCGGGCAGGCCGATGCCAAAGCCCAGCTCGACGCCGCCCAAAAGCCGGCGGGGCAGGCCGAATTGGCCATTATCAAGGCGGCGCGGCGCTTGTTGTAGCGTTGCCATGGGGGTAAAGGCTTCGCGAGGGCGCCGGTTGTCTTGCTGAAAACGAAGTGCTTGTGGCGGCGCGCGCTTAGACTAGCCGAATGCTCATTTACCTGATTCTCATTGCAAAATACATAACGTCAATTACTTACTGCTTAAAATTCGTCCGCGTAAACCCGTAAAGCGATGGCAACGACAACTCCTGCCGCTGCCGTTCCTTTTTTTGCTTTACCATGACCGGCTAGGCTTCTTCTGGCGGCGGGCAGCGCCGCTGCTGGCCGTGAGCGTGGCGAGGCTGGCCGTGGTTTACGGCCTGGCCTGGGCACGCGGGGCCAGCGGGCTGGCGTTGGTCAGCCTGGCGCTACTGGCAGCTTCGGTGGTGACGCTACCCCACGCGCTGCTCGTTACGCTGGGCCTGGATATGGCGCGCTGGCGGCCTTCGGCCCCGGCCCGGCACTTGCCGGAAAGAGTACCAATAGCTACTTCGCTAGTAACTACTTCCTCCATCCCGGCGTAAACTTCGACCAAGCGGCGGGCCTATCCGCCGCCTAGCTTTTTTCGCAATGTCACTTTTTGGAACCGATAAATTGAAAGGCAAACGCGTGGCTATCATCGCCACCGATGGCTTTGAGCAGGTAGAGCTGACCGAGCCGCAGAAATTCTTGAAAAAAGAAGGCGCCGAGGTGCACGTGGTGTCGCTGAAAAGCGGCAGCATCAAGGGCTGGGACATGACGGACTGGGGCGATAAGGTAGACGTAGACAAGACCATCGACGAAGTGAAGGTGGAAGACTACGACGCGCTGGTGCTGCCCGGCGGCCAGATTAACCCCGACAAGCTGCGCCTCGAACCCAGCGTGGTAGACTTCGTGCGCGAGTTTGCCCACAGCGGCAAGCCGCTGGCCGCTATTTGCCACGGCCCTTGGACGCTCATCGAGGCCGACGTGGTGCGCGGTAAGCACATGACCAGCTGGCCCAGCCTCAAAACCGACCTGCGCAATGCCGGTGCCGAGTGGCAGGATTCGGAAGTGGTGGTCGATGGCAACCTTATCACCAGCCGCAAGCCCGACGACCTCAAAGCCTTCAACCAGAAGATTGAGGAACTGCTGACGACACCTCGTTAGTGGGTTTTTAGCACGAAAAACGCCCGTCCTAGCTCGCAAATGCGCGGCCAGGATGGGCGTTTTTTGTGCGGCAATTTCTACTTGCTCGCGTTTGTGCTTTCGGCGTGCAGCTATGAAAAGGCAAACGCGAGCAGAAATAGGTATTACGCTAATAATCCGTGCGGCTTTCGTGCGCTTCCCAGGCCTGAAAACCGGCAATTGCCTCCTCTGGGAGCAGCTGCTGCATCGGGATGCTGCGCTCGCTCAGCGGCTTATCAATTTCGTCGTAGATGAAGTGGTCGTCGAAGCCCACGGCGGCCGCGTCCTTCTTAGTATTGCCGTAGAACACCCGCGCCGGACGTGCCCAATAGATGGCCCCCAGGCACATCGGGCACGGTTCGCAGCTGGTGTAGAGGTCGCAGCCATCGAGCTGGAAGGTGCCCAGCGCCTGGCAGGCCTTGCGGATGGCATCGACCTCGGCGTGGCAGGTGGGGTCGTGGGTAGTAGTGACCTGGTTGAAGCCGCGGGCGATGATTTCACCGTCTTTCACCACCACCGCGCCGAAGGGGCCGCCAAAACCGGCCTGCATTTTTTCGATAGAAAGGCGAATGGCTTCGCGCATGAAGTCGGGGTTGGGAGCGTCGGGCATGGTCGTTATTCGTGTTTGATTGTTTGTCATGCTGAGCATTCTGCGCATCAAGCAGAGACGCAGCATCTCTATCGCTTCGTTGCTTACGTAGGAATTTGTTCACCGGTAGAGATGCTTCGACTGCGCTGTGCTCCGCATGAAGGACGGGCAGCGGAAGCAACAAACCTAAAACAGCACCGCCACCTGCATCCGCCCGGTGTGCACCACGTTGAGGGTGCTCGACTTGCGCCCGTCGTACGCCACCGTGATATTGAGGCCGTTGGTGAGGCGCTGCTCCAGGTTAAGGTTCCAGGTGAAATTGGAGCCGGGGCGCAAGGCTTGCAGCACTTCGAGGCCGACCACCGAGGCTATTTCGCCTTCAAACGAAACGCGAGTGAAGTGCGTGGCGGCCGTGAGCGTGCGCTTGCCCACCTGGCTGAGGCGGGTTTCGAGGCCGAGGTCGTCGAAGGTACCGCGGGTACCGCTGGCCACGCCGGGCTGGCCGGTGCGGTCGAGCAGGTCGCGCTTTTGCACGTGCTGCAAGGTGCCCGTGAAGCGTAGCGCGGTGTTGGGCTGGTAGCTGATTTCGGGCTGAATGGTGTAGTTGAGGAGCCGAAAATTGCGGGCGCTGAGGAACAGGCTGTTGGCGCTGTAGGTGCTTTGGGCCTCGCGCACGTCGCGGGCCAGGGTGAGGCGGCCCGTGAACGACTGCGCCAGCGTGCGGCGCAGTAGCAGGCTTTGGGTAGTGAGGTTGCGTAGGTCGAAGCCCTGGGCCAGCAGCGTTTTTTGCTGGGTTTGCTGGGCCGTGAGCTCGGCCCCGAAGGTCGGGTTGGCGCGGTTGAAATAAAGCGTTTGCCGCACCAGCTGGTTAAAAGCCAGCAGGTTGGCATCCTCCTTCTCGAAGCTAACCGGACTGAGCCGTGAACCTAAGGCGGTGCTGGCGGTGCGGC
>JAKONR010000381.1 GCA_022701825.1 Hymenobacteraceae bacterium
TGTTGTAGCCGAAGTACACGGCCGGGCCGGTGTAGTTGAGGCGGTAGTCTTTGAGGTCGAAGCGGTGCGGGTGGTCGTAGCGGCTCACGTCCACGCCCGGCTCCAGGCGCAGGCGGCTCTCACCGAGCTTGCTCACAATCACGTTGCCGGTGTCAGCGTCGTACACCTGGGTGCGGTGCCGGAAGCCCGCCACCCGCGAGTTGTCGAGGATGCTATCGCGTCCGGTGCCGCCAATCACCCGGATTTTGTGGCCCTGGCGCTCGTTGCCGCTCAGGTCGTATACGTCGTTGCCACTGATGCCGTAGAGGCGAATCTCGTCGGTTTTGCGGTCGAAGGTGCGGTCGTAGAGCACCTTGCTCAGCTTGCCTTTTTTGCTGATTTTCTCCATCACCACCCGCGTTTTGTGGTCGGGCAGGCGCGTTACGGTGAATTTCTCGTCCTTCTGCGAGCCGCGTACCTCCACGATGTCGGCTAGCAGGTCGGCGTACTTGGCGGCCACATCGGGCAGCAGGTCGCGGCGGCTCTTGAGCTTGGCCACGATTTCGGCCCCGTGCAGACTGTATATTTCCTTGGGCCAGCGCTCGGCAAAGGCTTTTTCAATAACGGCATCGGTAAGCTGGGCCTTCATAATCTCGGCCTGCTTCACCCACTCCGCACGGCTCACGCCGCTCAGGTACAGCCGGTCGTTGCTCATACCGGTTTGGTTGAGGCCCTTGTAATCGCCGTAGTCGGAGCCGAAATTCTGGAAATTGCGCACCGCGAACTTCCTTGAAATCAGCGAGGGCAGCACGCCATCGCCCTTGAAGAAGGCAATGTCGCGGTCTTCGGGCACGGCCGTGAAGACCTTGTCGCCGTCCTTGGTTTTGCGCTGCGCCCAGCGCCACTGGTCTTCGTGGCGGTCCCAGTCGCCTATCCACATATCGAAGAGGCGCGAGCGGGCAAAAGCCGGCTGGTCAACCTTATTGTCGTTGTCTTGCAGCAGCTCTTCGAGCATCTTGTCGGTGCTCACCAGCTTCTTGGCGTAGCCCAGCGAGGCATCGTTGTCCTGGCTGCCCTTGGCGTCTTCCTCCAGCGCGGCGGGCGTGTTGGCAAAGCGCTGCTGGTACTGGCCCAGGGCGGGGTCGTTGGGGATGTACACCAGGCGCGGGTTGGTGTGCAGGATGCCGGCCGCCGTGGCCAGCGGCGGCAGCACAAAGGAGGCGTAGGGGTGCTGGGCCGAAATCTGGTCTTGCAGCACGGCCAGCGCCAGCCCGGTGCGGAAGCCCTCGGGCAGCACGGCCGTGGGGTCTTTGTCGATGCCGCGCACGGTGTAGTAGTAGCCGTCTTCGTTGCGCACTTTCAGCGAGGCAGTTTGCTTGCCGCCGCCCGTTTTGTAGGGTATCAGCCCGCCCTCGGCGGTCTTAATGTCGAGTACCGGAAACTTCACCGGCGTGGCCCACTCCTGGCGATAGTGCTCGCCCAGCAGCCAGTTGTGAAATTTGCCGTGCTCGGCATAAGTCGGGTTTACGGCCACCGTTACGGTGCTGTCCTGGTAGTTGGGACGCTTGAGACCGGGCGTTATCTGGGGTGCGCCGGTGGGCTTGCCGGCCGCGATGGCGGCGGCGGTTTCGAGGTCGTCCTTGCTTTGGTTGCCCTTGCGGGTGTTGGCGGTATTAGCCGCGCCGCCCATGCCCTGCACGCGGTCGGGGTCGGGCTTCTCCTGCTTCACGGGACCACCGGGGCCTTTGGTGCTAGCGGTGGCGCGGCCACGGTTCAGGTCGCCGTACACTTGCTGGCGGTACACGCGGCGGGCGGTCTGGCCTTTGTCGCTATCGTTGGGCACCAGGTACTCGACCCACACCTGGCCGTCGGCATAGTAGTTGAGGCGGGCGTAGCCTTTTTCCTTGTCCGAAAACAGCGCGTCGCCGCCCTTGCCGGGCTTCACGTGCTGGGTTTTGCAGCCCGAGCCACTCGTAATGAAGTACCCGTTCACGGTCGGGTTTTCGTAGTACTGGAGGTTGTGCTCGTGGCCGTTGGCGTAAATAATGTTCGGGTATTTGGCCATGATGCCCAGAATACCCTTGCGGTACTCCTGGTAAATGGGCGACGGAATATCCTGGCTGATGCCACCGTACTGCCGCGCCAGCGGGTAGATGGAGCCGATAATGGGCAGCGGCACAAAGGCGTATTTGAACACGATGCTGAGCGGAAACACGTGGTCGGCAAACGTGAAGTAGCCGCCGTGAATACCGTCCGAATACATCGGGTGGTGCGTCACCATCAGGATGTGCTTGTCCTGGTTATCCTTGATAACCTGCTCTATCTGGGCAAAGGCCTCCTCGGCGTTGTCAGCCCCGCAGGCATCACCAAACGGCCGGTTGGCCTGGTCGGTGAGAAACCACTGCGAGTCGATGGCAATCATCACGAGGTCGTCGCGCAGGCGAATTTCGTAGGGGCCGGGGCAGCCGTCGCGGGGCACCAAAAAGTCGCCCGTGTAGGCAAAATTGGCCGAATCCTGGGCCATGTAGTGCTCGGCGTAGGTCTGCTCGCGCAGCAGCTGCTCGCGCCCGCCCTTGATGCCCTGAATCCAGTCGTGGTTGCCGGGCACCATGTATTTCTCGCCCTGGTAGCCCTTCAGGGCGTCGAGCTGGGTGCGCAGGCGGCCTTCGGCCGTTTTGCGGTCGTAGGCGCCCTCGCGGGGCATGCCTTGGTTGTAAATGTTGTCGCCTAGGTACACCACCGAGCTGTTCACGCCCATGTGCAGCAGCTGCTTGCGCAGGTAGTTGAGCGAGGGCTCGCCGCCTTTCTCAAACGGAATGGGGCTGCCCACGTCGCCAATCAGAAACACCGAGTAGCGGATGCGGCTGGAGTCGGGCGGCAGGTTTTTTTGCCAGCCCAGGGCCTTGCCCCGGTAGTTGGGCTTGTAGCCGGGCGGCGGGTTGA
>JAKONR010000313.1 GCA_022701825.1 Hymenobacteraceae bacterium
CGCTAGGCACCGTGAAAACCCGAGCCCGGACCGCCCTCAAGGTTCTCGCCAAACTTATGCGCTAGCCGCACCTTCTTTCCGTGGAAAATTATCAAGAAATTATAGAATCCGGCCGCCTCGAGCAATACGCTTTGGGCGAACTCGACCCCGCCGCCCAGGCCGAGGTAGAGGCGCTTGCCCGCCGCTACCCCGAGGTGCGGCAGGAGCTCGACGACCTCCTCGCCGGCCTCGGCGTGTACGCCCAGGCCCACGCCCTCACGCCCCCCGCCGGGATGCGCGAGCGGGTGCTCGGCCGCGTGCTGGCCGACATTAAGCAGACGGGCGCGCCCGTGGCCGCTGCCCCGGTGGCCCCCACCGCCGAGGTGCCCACCATGCGCGTATCGGCCTCTAACCCGCACGTAGCCAGCACCGCGGCCCCCGTAGCCGCGCCAGCTGTTCGTCGCAATGGCTGGGCCATCGCGGCTTCTGTCGCGCTGCTGCTAAGCTTGCTTGGGAATGCTATTCTGTACACCAACTGGCAGAAAACCAGTAATGAGCTTACGGTGGCCCTCAACGAGCAAACGCGTTTTGCCAATGCCACGCAAGTGATGGAGCGCCGCCTTGGCTCGACCCAGGAGCAGTTGCACATTCTGCGCTCGCCCAACGAGTATAAGATGGTGGCCCTGGCCGGCACGCCCGCGCACCCCACGGCCCAGGCCCGCGTGCTCTACAACAAAGTCTCGCACCGCGTGTATCTCGACGTGGCCCAGCTGCCCCCACTGCCCGCTGGCAAGCAATACCAGCTCTGGGCGCTCGACCAGGGCAAGCCCGTCGATGCTGGCGTGCTCACCGCCGCCACCACGGCCGGCGAGGACATGCAGCAGATGAAGGACATTGCCAGCGCCCAGGCCTTCGCCATGACGGTAGAGCCCACCGGCGGCAGCGCCGGCCCCACGCTGAATACGATGACCGTAATTGGCAATATTTAGGCGCTAAGCGAAGGTTTATTGCTTGGTGAATAGCTGTTAACTAATAAGTTAAAAGCGGCGTGCAACTTTCCTTGCGGAAAGCAGCGCGCCGCTTTTAACATTTTGTCCGTCTTTTGCTTAAACTCTTGACTTAATCGAAAGAATACCAGCCAGTCTATGCACGGTACCATTTTTACGCTACTCAAGCGCTACGTCCAAACCCAGTACGACCACAGCACCTGGGTGCGCCTGCTGGAAGCCTCGGGCCTGAGCGCCGCCGACTTCAACCACAAATCAGTGTATCCCGACGAGCACATGTATGCCCTCATCGGCCAGGCCGCCGAAATGACGGGTATTCCGGCCGGCGAGCTGCACGAGAAGTTTGGCGAGTACCTGGTGCCCGACCTCATGTACATGTACCAGAAGTATCTTGACCCCAACTGGCGCACCCTCGACATGCTGGAGCACACCGAGGCCCGGATGCACACGCAGGTGCGCCGCGAGCACGTCGAAAATGCACCGCCCGTGCTCGACATCAAGCGCCTGAATGAGAACGAGGTGCTAATCAATTACGTGTCGCAGCGCCGCATGGGCGGCCTGGCCGTGGGCATCGTGCGCGGCGTGGCCGCTTACTACGACGAGGCCGACCGCATCGACGTGATGCCTACCACCACCGAAGACGGCGAACGCGTACAAATCCACGTCCGAAAGAAGTAGCTTGGACTTTGTAGTCCAAGCACTCGCGCAGCGAGCATCCGCGCCCGGCTAAGCCAAGCAGACGTTTGCTTATGCAGATGCGAGCTACGCTCGCGCTCGGACTACAAAGTCCAAGCTACTGCTAAAACAGCCGCGGTTGCACCGGCCGGCCGGGCCGATAATTATCGGTATCCTGGTCGTCGTCTTCCTCATCGTTGAAATCCTCTTCTTCGGGTTCCTCGGCCTCTTCCGGCTCGTCGGTTTCCTCCTCGTCGAGCGAGTCGAAGACGCGGTCGAGCGAGGCTTCGGCGTGGCGCAGCTTGTGGCGGCAGAGACGGATGAGCTCGGCCGAGCGCTCGGCGCGGGCCGTGAGGTCGTCCACGTCCACTTGGTCGGTTTCGAGGCTGCGGAGGATGGTTTCTAATTCTTGAATGGCTTCGTTGTATGTCACCTTTTTAGAGTTTTGAGTGCTGAGTTTTGAGTTATGAGTTGGCGGAGCGGATGCTTGGATTAGGAGTAATCTGCTGCCGGAGCAGCCGGTTTTCCTGCCGCAGCGCGGCCGCTTCCAAGCTACTAACTCTCAGTTCATAACTCTTAATTTTTTTCGCCAGTCCGAGCTGAATAGAAAATTGCTGGCGCAGCAGCGCTTCGCGCTTGCGCTGGTGGTGGCGCACAAAGCGGCGCAGCACCGTGCGCGAGCGGCGGCGCAGCCGCTGCTCTTCGTGGCGCAGGGCCTGGCGGGCGGCCTGGGGCAGGGTGTAGCGAAACGTTTCGCGGTGCTGGCCCAGTTGGCGCAGCTGCTGGCGCGGGGCCTGGGTGGCTTGGCGGCTGCGGTAGGCCAGCTCGTTTTGGGCGCGGCGCAGCTGCTGGCGGGCAGCCTCGTGAGTGTGGTCGGCCAGGCGCTGGAGGCGCTGGTGGTGGCGGCCCAGGTGCTCGCGGCTGCGCTCGGCCACGCGCTCGGCCAGCTCTAGTATCAGGGCTTCGAGGCGGGCTAGGCGCTCGACCAAAAAAGCAGCTACGGCGGTGGGCGTTTTGAGCGAGCGGTGGGCTACGAGGTCTACCACGGCTTCGTCGCGCTCGTGGCCGATGCCCGTGAGCACGGGCAGCAGAAACGAGGCCACGGCCGCCGCCAGCCCGTATTCATCAAAGGCCAGCAAATCCGTCTTCGAGCCACCCCCGCGAATCAATACTACCACATCAAATTGCCCCCGGCGCGGCCGCACCTGGTCGAGCGCCGCCCGGATGCTGGCCGGCGCGCTCTCGCCCTGCATAACGGCCGGAAAGAGCGTCACGGCAAAGTCGTAGGGTGCTTCTTCGAGCTGGCGCACAAAGTCTTGCAAACCCGCCGCGGTGGGGGAGGAGATGACTGCCAGCCGCTGCGGCCCCAGCGGCAGTGTGAGCCGCTGCTGGCGCTCCAGCAAGTCCTTTTCCTTGAGCTGGCGTAGCGTGGCCAGGCGTTGCCGGGCCAGCTCGCCCACGGTGTAGCTGGGGTCGAGGGCCAGCACGTCGAGCGAGAAGCCGTACTGCTCGTGAAACGTGACCTTCACGCGCAGCAGCAGGCGCAGGCCGGGGCGCAGCTCCTGGCCGGTGGCCTCGGCAAAGGCGGGCGCGAGCTGCTGGTAGCGGCTGCCCCAGAGTGTGGCCCGCGCCTGGGCGGCGAGGCCGGGGCCGTCGGCCCCGGCGGGCTCGGTGAGGGTGAGGTAGCAGTGGCCGCCCTGCTGGCGGGGACGCGTCATTTCGGCCACTTCGGCCACGACCCAGTAGCTATCGGGAAAGCGGTGCGTGAGGGCGGCGCGCACCTGCACGAGCAGCGCGCCCAGGCTGAGCGGGGCGTCGGGCTCGGCGGGTTTGGCGGTGCGGCGGGGGTAGAGGGGCATGGAAAGGCAGTAACGCGAAGCTCTGCTTCGCGTGGAGGCAAAGGTACGGCTGGCTAAAAAAGTTGGTTAGCACTGGCGCGAGTTACGGCTGCGCCTAAACTCGCGCCAGCGCAGGCCAGCGCAGGGAAAAACAAGGTAGCTCCGGCACTACCAGCACTTGCAACCGCCGCCCCGCGCGCTCGTCTTTCGCGCCCGCCCGTACCTTGCGGCGTCAATCCTACTCTCCCCTTTTTTCCCCACATTCAAATGACGCCCTCTTCCCGGCACCTGAAGGGCGCGGCCCTAGTGGCTGCCCTGCTCGGTTTCGGCGCCAGCCCCGCGCTGGCCCAAAAAGCGCCCGCCAAGCCCGCGGCCAAGCCGATGGCTTCGGCCACTACCACCGGCCCGCGCGGCATCAACCCGGCCAACATCGACCCCTCGGTGTCGCCCTGCCAGGATTTCTTCCACTACGCCTCGGGCACCTGGCTGAAAAAGAATACCATTCCGGCCGCCGAGAGCAGCTACGGCGCGTTTAACGAGCTGATTGACCGCAACCAGGCCACCCAAAAGGCCATTCTGGAAGAGCTGGCGCGCACCTCGCGCACCGCCAAGCCCGGCACCAATGCCCAGAAAGTGGGCGACTACTTCGCCTCGGCCATGGATACGATGGCCATCGACGCGGCCGGCCTCAAGTACCTCAAGCCGCACCTCGACCGCATCGCCGCCATCCAGACCCTGCCGCAGATGCAGCAGTTTCTGGCCGACCCCAAGGCG
>JAKONR010000456.1 GCA_022701825.1 Hymenobacteraceae bacterium
AGAGCTTGTGCAAAGCTACCCGCTTTTTGGCTATGCTACCTACCTGCGCCCTACTGCCTAGTTTTGGGGCCGTATGGAAAATGAATTGAAAGGTCTACAGGTCTACAAATTTGGCGGTGCCTCGGTGAAGGACGCGGCGGCGATTCTCAATCTCTGCCGCATCGTGCGCGACTTTGGGCCACAGGGGCCGCTACTCATCGTGGTGTCGGCAATGGGCAAAACGACCAATGCGCTGGAGGAGATTTATGATTTGGCGTATCACGGGCGCGACTACTCGGCGCAGTTGACGGCGCTCAAAAATTATCACCAACTAGCACACGAAGCACTTTGCCATCAGTTAGCTAAATATGCTCAAAGGTTTGGAACCGAGCATTCTCCGATTAAAATATTTGATGAGTTAAGTCAGAAGCTTACTCACATACTCGGCAGCAGCAACTACGATGAGGGCTATGACCAAATAGTTAGTTATGGTGAAACTATCTCGGCGCACATTGTTGCCGACGCATTGGCCTCATTTGAGCTTTCAAGAACTGTATTCTGGCAACCTGCAAGCCACGTTATTCAGACCAATTCAACTTGGCGCGAAGGTCGTGTAGACTGGAAAGCTACTGAACGAGAAGTACGCGATAGTGCTAATACACTGTTTGACAGTTCAAATACTATTGTCGTAACCGAAGGCTTTATCGGCGGCACCGCCGACGGTCGCACCACTACCCTCGGCCGCGAAGGCTCCGACTACTCGGCCGCCATTTTCGCCTACTGCCTGCGGGCCGAAAGCGTGACCATTTGGAAGGACGTGCCCGGCCTGCTCAACGCCGACCCCAAAATATTCCCCGACACGGTGCGCTACCCCGAAATCAGCTACCAGGAAACCATCGAAATGGCGTACTACGGGGCTAGCGTCATCCACCCCAAGACGCTGAAGCCGCTGGCCGACCGCCAGATACCGCTGCGCGTGAAGTCGTTTGTGGACCCCGCCGCCGAGGGCACCCTCATCCACGACTGCCAGCACCCGCCGCTCGCCCCGGCCTTCATCCGCAAAACGGGGCAGGTGCTACTGTCGCTCGAAAGCAAGGATTTTGCCTTCATCTCGGAAGAAAACCTGGAAGTAATTTTCGGCGCGCTGGCCCAGGCGCGGCTCAAAATCAACGTCATGCAAAACTCGGCCCTCAGCTTTTCGGTATGCCTCGACGGCGAGCCCACGCGCCTGGCGCAGGCCGTAGCGGCGCTGCGCACGCAGTTTAAGGTGCAGTACAACGAGGGGCTGACGCTCTTTACCATCAAAAACTACACGCCTGGCAGCATCGCCCAGCTGCTCGCCGGCCGCTCGGTGCTGCTGGAGCAGCGCACGCGCAGCACGTTTCAGGTGGTGGTGAAGGAATAGTAGCTTGGACTTTGTAGTCCGAGCGCGAGCGCAGCTCGCATCCACGGTCGCAAGCGCCAGAATGCTAGCGCCATCCAAACGCGGGATGCGAGCTGCGCTCGCGCTCGGACTACAAAGTCCAAGCTACTTGCTGAATCACGTATAGTCGAACGCCGAGGCGTAGAGCGGCGGCGGTGGCATGGAAAACAAGCCATTGAGCTTCACCAGCACCTGGCTGTACGTGGGCTGCTTGAGGGCTTGCAGCCAGCCCAGCTTACCGCAGGTTTTCAGGTAGCGGTGCAGCGGCGAAGTGGTATCGAGCATCATCAGCGCCGAGGTGAAGCCAAAGTGCGCCAGCACGCTTTCGAGCAGCGCCAGCAGCACGGGCTCGCGGCCGGGCTGCACGTAGAGGGCTTCCAGGGCCGCAAACTGGTGGTTGGCCGGGTTGATGAGGCGCTTCAAAACGGGCACGTGGGGCAGCACGCGCAGCAGCAGTTGGCCGCTGAGGCCCGGCATGGCCACGATGCGCCAGCGCACGGGATTGGCCTGCACGCCGGCGATGATTTCGCCGTTTTCGCGCAGCACGAAGTAATTATTGCCATCAAACAGGTGGTCGAACTGCACCAGCGAGTGGGCTTGGTAAGCGGCCGCCAGCCGCGCCCGTAGGGCGGGCTGCCCGGCGGCGGGTAGCTGGCTGAAGCGCGCATCGCGCCGCGGGTATAAGCGCCCGAAGGCCAGCGCCTCAAGCTGCGCCAGCGGGCAAAATCCGGCCCTGGCCGAGATTTGGAGCGAACGCGCATTGGCCCCCTCGATGTAGGAGTAGAAAAGCTGCGGCGCGGGCCGCGTGCGCTCGATGTAGCGCACGGCTTCCTGCTTGAGCAGGTGGCCGTAGCCGTGGCCCCGGTGCGCGGCGGCCACGGCCAGATAGCGCCCGTAGTAGCCCGGCACCGGGCCGGCCGGGGTGTGCACCCGGCGCTCCGACAGGCAGTAGGTACCGGCCAGCTCGTCGCCTTTCCACAGCTCAAAAAACTGCGGCCCGGTGATGCGGGCCACCTTTTCGGCCTGCCCGGTGTGGCCGTACTGCGGGCCGTGGGTGCCGTAGGTAGTTTGCTGGAGCAGCGCCACGCTCTGCGGGCTGGCCTGGGGGCTGACTACGAGGCGCAACGCCCGCGCCGCATCAGTAAAAACAAGGTGCGCCATGGCCTTATGGTAGCTACTAAGTGAAGGCAGCAACGGACTCAGCAAAGTGCTTGCTGGCCGCTCGCTCGCTCGCCAAGCAACCGGCGGCGCAAATTTGGAGTAAGCAGCGCATTCTCCGCAACTACTTTATTTTTCTCAGCCATGGCTGTTCTCGTGGGCAAGCGCGCCCCTTCCTTCAAAGCATTCGCCGTAATTGGCACCCAGGTCGAAGAAGAGTTTTCGCTCGACCGCTACCTGGGCAAGCGCTACGTGCTGCTGTTCTTTTACCCAGCCGACTTTTCGGGCCTCTGCCCTACCGAAATGTACGCCTTCCAGGAAATGCTGCCCGAGTTTGAGCGCCGGGGCGTAGCCGTGGTCGGGTGCAGCACCGACTCGCACCAGACGCACGCGGCCTGGCTGCGCACGGCCCGCGACAACAGCGGCATCGAAGGCATCACCTTCCCGCTGGTGGCCGACGCTACTAAAACCATCGCGGCCAACTACGACGTGCTGGCCGGCCACTACGACTACAACGAGGCCGGCGAAATGGTCTTTATCGGCTCGCCGGTGGCCTACCGCGGCTTGTTTCTCATCGACCGCGACGGCATCGTGCGCCACCAGCTCGTAAACGACCGGTTTTTGGGCCGCCGCATCTCCGACGCCCTGCGCATGGTCGATGCCTTGCAGCACTTCGAAACCGAAGGCGAAACCTGCCCCGCCAACTGGGAAGCCGATAAGTAGCGCTGTCGCGCTGTCGCGTAAGCTTTAGCTTGCGAGCGAGCGCAGCGAACGTTAACAAGCGTGGCTGTTCGCTGCGCTCACTCGCAGGCTAAATCTTACGCTACACCCCGTAATTTTGCAGCCGCGCCCGGCCTGATGCCGGGCGCGGCTTTGTTTTTTGCGTTTCCTATATTCTATGGGCCTAGCCCTCTACGCCCTGCTGCTGCGGCTGGTGGCCCCTTTCAACCCCAAAGCCGCCGCCTGGGTGGCGGGCCGCCGGGGCCTGCTGCCGCACATCGCGCAGGCGCTGGCCGCCGAGGCCGCGCCGCGCCTGTGGGTGCACTGCGCCTCGCTGGGCGAGTTTGAGCAGGGCCGGCCGCTTATCGGGGGGCTGCGTGAGCAGTATCCGGGGCACAAAATTGTGCTCACGTTTTTTTCGCCCTCGGGCTACGAGGTGCGCAAAAACTGGCCGGGGGCCGACTACGTCTTTTACCTGCCGCTCGACACGCCCGATAATGCCCGCACGTTTGTGCAGCTGGTGCAGCCCAAATTGGCCGTATTCGTGAAGTACGAGTTTTGGTACTACTACCTGCGCGAGCTGCGCCAGCGCGGTATTTCGGCGGTGGTGGTGGCGGCCATTTTTCGGCCCGGCCAGGTGTTTTTCAAACCTTGGGGCAGCTTTTTCCGCCAGATTCTCGCCCAGCTTCAGCACATTTTCACCCAGAATGAGGAATCGGCCGAGCTGCTGCGCGGCATCGGCCTCACCCGCGTGCGCGTGGCCGGCGATACGCGCTTCGACACCGTGGCGGCCACCGCCTTGGCCCCGCCGCGCGCGCTGCCGCTCGTCGACGCCTTCGTGGCCGATGGCGCGCCCGTGCTGGTGGCCGGCAGCACCTGGCCCGAAGACCTGCCCGCCCTGGCCCCGCTGCTGCGCAAGCACGCCCGCGCCATGCGCTTCATCGTGGCCCCGCACGAGGTATCGGAGGCGCATCTGCTGGAGGTAGAGGCCGCCATGCCGGGCCTCACCGTGCGCTACTCGCGCGCTACGCCCGCCACCGTGGCCGAGGCGCGCCTGCTGCTCATCGACAACGTGGGGCTGCTGAGCCAGCTCTACCGCTTCGGCCGCTTTGCCTACATCGGGGGGGCATTTGGGGCGGGCCTGCACAATACGCTGGAGGCCGCGGCCTTCGGGCTGCCCGTCTTTTTTGGGCCGCGCTACGCGAAGTTTCAGGAGGCCGTGGCGCTGGTGGCGTTGGGCTGCGCCTTCCCCGCCCACTCGGCGCAGGAGCTGGAAGCGGCCTTCGACCGCCTGTATTACAACGAAGACGCCCGCCTCAAGGTACAGGATGTCAGCCTCGACTACGTGCACACGCATGCCGGGGCTACGGGGCGCATTCTGCGGGAGTTAAGAGTTAA
Source organism: Hymenobacteraceae bacterium (assembly GCA_022701825.1). Classification (GTDB taxonomy): domain Bacteria; phylum Bacteroidota; class Bacteroidia; order Cytophagales; family Hymenobacteraceae; genus Hymenobacter. Next base: position 4,679 of record JAKONR010000456.1, read on the forward strand.
GAGTTAAGAGTTAAGAGTTAAGAGTTAAGAGTTGGTACTTATGGGCGCGACAGAGGTTGTGCCAAAAAACTGTAACCGGGCGCGAGCTCAATAAATATTTTCATTTAATGGGTTAAAGCACAAGAATTAGCGTGACCTTCAGTCCCCGCTAACTCTTAACTCCTAACTCTTAATTCTTAACTCCTTTTGAAAGGCATCGTCGTCAAATCTACCGGCTCGTGGTACGTGGTGCGCAACCCGGAAACGGGCGCGCTCTACCGCTGCCGCCTGCGCGGTAAATTCAAGAATAAAGGCCTGAAAGTGAGCAACCCGCTGGCCGTGGGCGATGGCGTGGAGTTTGACCTGCCCGAGCAGTCGGAGGGCGCGGGTGTGATTCACACCATTGCGCCGCGGCGCAACTACATCATCCGGCGCTCGGTGCACAAGAGCGAGCACGCCCACATCGTGGCCGCCAACCTCGACCAGGCGCTGCTGGTGGTCACGCTGGTGTCGCCGGCTACCTCGTTCGGGTTTATCGACCGCTTTCTGGTCACGGCCGAGGCCTACCACATTCCGGCGCTGCTCGTGTTCAACAAGTCGGACTTGTACGACGAGGACACGCTCGATTACCAGCGCCAGATAGCCGGCATGTACGCCAGCGTAGGCTACCCCAGCGTGCTGTGCTCGGCCGAAACCGGCGACCACGTAGCCGCCGTGGCCGCCTTGTTGCCCAATAAGGTATCGCTGCTGAGCGGCCATTCGGGCGTGGGCAAGAGCACGCTCATCAACGAGCTGGTGCCCGACCTCGACCTGAAAACGGCCGAAATCAGCGCTTTTTCTGACAAAGGCAAGCACACCACTACCTTCGCCGAAATGCTGGAAGTGGTGCCCGGCACGTACCTCATCGACACGCCCGGCATCAAGGAGCTGGGCCTCGTGGATGTGCCCGCCGCCGAGCTCGCCGGCTACTTCCCCGAAATGCGCGCCCTGCTCAACCAGTGCCGCTACCACAACTGCCGCCACGTGCACGAGCCCGGCTGCGCCGTAATCGAGGCCGTAGACCAGGGCCGCCTGGCCGTGCCCCGCTACGAAAGCTACCTGAGTATGCTGGCCGACGAGGACAACCGGCACTAGGTTTGAATTATAAATTCAAAATTATGAATTATAAATTGAGCTTCTTATTCGAGCTGGCTTTCGCAATTCATAATTTATAACTCATAATTCATAATTAAACCAAATGCTCGTCAGCGTTCTACCCGTGCCCTTCGGCGATGCCGGCCGCCAGCGGCAGTACGAGGCCGTGTGGGCGGCGCTGGAAGCCGAGGCCGACGCCCCGGCCACCGTGCTGCTGGGTAATCTGGACGCTTTTTCGCCGATTCAGGCAGATATGCTCGTGGTGCGGCCCAACGGCCTGGCGCTCGGCGTTTTCGTCCTTCAAGCCGGACAGCTCACGATACCGACGCTGACTGTTGGCCCTTGGCTACTTGATGGGCAGCCGCTGCCCGGCCAGGCGGGCGGCGACAATCCGTTTGCGCAGTATCAGCAGCAGCTGCCAGTAGCGCGAGACTGGTTGGGCGAGCACCTGGGGCGGCCGGCGGATGAGCTACCACCCTGCGCGGGCTTTGCGTTGTTTGAAACGCCGCTCACCTTCGGTTCAGCGGTGGAGGCGCAACTGCACCGCGCTACGCACGATTTTCAGCTGCTTGGCGAGGCTGCGCAGCTACCTGCACGCCTGCGGCAGCAGTTGACTGCTGGGCCGGCGCTCGATACCGACGAGTTGCTGGACTGGGGCGAATGGCTAGCCAGCGAGCCGTATGTACCTCACAGCAATGGCATTGCCGAAAGCTGGAACCTGGCCGAAGGCTTATTCGGCAACCCAAGCAACTTCCTGGAGCAAAAGCTACGGCAGCTTTGGCGCTGGCTCGGGGCCGAAGACATCCCCGCCGACCCGCCCTACGGCGGCCCGCCGCCCGACCAGCACCGGCGCGACCAGCAGGAACAAGCGCGCCTCCAGCAGCTGCGCCAAGAGCTGCAAGCCGAGTTGCACCAGCAGCGCCAGGAAGCCGCCGCCCGCGAAGCCGCCCGCACCCAGGAGCTGGCGCTGCTGCGGCAGCAGCTGGCCCAAGCCAGCCCCTCGGCCACCGAGCGAGAGGCCGAGCAGCGCGCCAAGGAAGCCCTGGAAGAATCGCTGCGCACGGCCCGCGCTGAGCTAGCCACCCGCAACGCGGAGCTGGATGCGCGCATTCAGCAGCTGGGGCGATTAATTGGACAGCTACAGGCCGCGCCGGCCGGCACGGCCGCGCCAGCTTTGGCCACTGGTAGTCAGCTAGCTAGCTCCACCACGGCCTTACCCACGGCTCTGCCTAAAACCCGCCCGGCCGCCCCGGTCCGGAGAGTTCGCCGGCTGCGGCAGGCCGAGCGCTGGGGGCTGGCGGCCTTGGTGGCGGCAAGCGTGGGCGCGGGCACCTGGGGCGTGGTGCGCTGGGTGCAGCGCCCCGCGCCCCGCCCGGCGGCCACGGTAGCTCGCCGGGCCTTGCCAGATGAGCATTTTGAAGAAAGCCAGCCCGCCGACCAAAGCTACCCAACTGATAGCCTGACCAATACTCAAACCGCTGATACTACTACCGGGCAGCTGCTGCCTGGGCCCGCGGCCTCAGCTGCTGCACCTACTATCGAGCCTAGCGCCCAGCCGGAGCAACTGCACGTCGACAGCGCGGCGGCAGGTAGTGTGCCCGCGCCCCTGAAAATGGGTGCTGACTCGGCGGCCAGCCCCAGCCCCGCGCCCTGATTTCTGCGTACAGCGGGAGAATTTATTTCTCATTTTCTCCCCTATGGCTGATAAAATCGCCTTTTTGGGCCTCGGCAGCATGGGTGCCGCCATGGCCGCCAATCTACTCCAAGCCGGCTTCCCGCTCACCGTCTACAACCGCACCGCCGCCAAGGCCGAGCCCCTGCGCCAGCAGGGCGCTACCGTGGCCGCCACGCCCGCCGAGGCCGTGCGCGACGCCGACCTCGTGTTCACGATGCTAACCGACGACAAGGCCCTCGAAGAACTCACCACCGGCCCCGAGGGCTTCCTCCGGGCGCTAAAACCTGGTGCCATCCACGCCTCGTGCAGCACCGTGGCGCCCGACACTAATCGCCGCCTGGCCGAAGCTCATGCCGCTCACGGCTCCTTTTTGGTGGCCTCGCCCGTTTTTGGCAAGCCCGATGTGGCGGCGGCCGGCAAGCTCTGGGTTGGCTCCTCCGGCCCCGCCGAGGCCCGCGAGCGCCTGAAACCCGCCCAGGCGGCCATCGGCCAAGGAACTCACGAGTTTGGCGACGACCCCGGCGCGGCCAGCGTGGCCAAGCTCTGCGGCAATTTTTTGCTGGGCACCGTGATTGAAGGCCTGGCCGAGGCCCTGACGCTGGCCGAAAAATGCGGGCTAGACCGCGTGGGCTTCTACGAGATGCTCACTTCTACCCTCTTCAACAATCCCATTTACAAGAGCTACGGCAAGCTTATTGCCGAGCAGCACTACCAGCCGGTGGGCGCGCCACCCGCCATCATCCGCAAGGACATGAACCTGGTAGTACAGGAAGCTTACCAGCACGACATGCCCATGCCCTTCGCCAACATCATCCGCGACCGCCTTACCGCCACCGTGGCCCTGGCCGAGCCCGACGTAGACTGGGCCAGCTTCGCCAAGCGCGTGTCGGAAGACGCGGGTATGGGGCATAAGCAATAATCCCGTCATGCTGAGCGCAGCGCAGCGGAGTCGAAGCATCTTTTTGGCAGAGTATCTTCTAACGGTTGAGGTTAGTGCTGCCAAAGAGATGCTTCGACTCCGCTGCGCTGCGCTCAGCATGACGGAAAACCGTTGCTACTTCGCCGTCGGCAGTATCACGTTGTCAATTACGTGCGTCACGCCGTTTTTAGAAATCACGTCGGCAATCTGCACCGTGGCGGGGGCGTCTTTGCCGTTGCTCACCATCACTTTGCCATCCTTCACGGTGAAGTGCAGCTTCTCGCCGTTCACGGTCGTGATTTCCTGGCCGTCCTTGATATCCACGGCCAAAATACGGCCCGGAATCACGTGGTAGGTCAATACGCCTTTGAGCTTGGCTTTGCTGGCCTCGTCGGTGAGGGCGGCCAGGGCAGCCTTGGGCAGCTTGTCGAAGGCCGCGTTGGTGGGCGCAAATACGGTGTAGGGGCCGGCGCCTTTCAGCGTTTCTACCAGGCCGGCGTCTTTTACCAGCGACACGAGCGTGCTCACGCTCTTGGCCTGCATAGCATTATCCACGATGTCTTTGTCGGCGGTCATGGCCACGCCATCCACCATCACGCCGCCGGGCTTGGCCATGCGTACCGAGTCGGTGGGCATGGCAGCCGAGTCCGATACGGCTTTAGCTGCCGCAGCCTCTTCGGCGGTGGGCGTTTCTTTTTGGTCGGTGCCGCCGCACGAGGTCAGCAGCAGGGCAGCCAGCGCCGTAGCCGGCAGGTGGCGGAATAAGTTGGTCATAAAAAGGGTTTTGGGAAGAAATACGGGGCGGCCCGCCCGTCAGGGTGGCTGCCCGCCGCCTGCCTTACGCAAAGGCCGCCCCGCAAGGTTGTGCAAACCATCTGGCCGGCGCGCCGTTTTTTACCTTTGCCGGGCCAGCGCGGTAGCTGGCTCTTTATTAGCAACACCCCCACCCGCATGAAAACTGCCGAAATCCACACGCCCAAGGGCGTCATGAAAGTTGAGTTTTACGAGCAAGACGCGCCCAATACGGTGAAAAACTTCCTCGAACTAGCCGAAAAAGGCTTCTATGACGGGACCAAGTTTCACCGCGTCATCCCGAATTTTATGATTCAGGGCGGCGACCCCAACACCAAGCCCGGCGCCAAAGGCCAGCCCGGCACCGGCGGCCCCGGCTACAAAATCAAGTGCGAAACCAGCGGCA
>JAKONR010000470.1 GCA_022701825.1 Hymenobacteraceae bacterium
AGCACGTCGCGGGTGGGGTTGAGGGTGGTGGTGATGGGCGTGCTACTGGGCAGTACGCTGGCCGTGGCCGGCGCGGTGGGCGGAGCCACCGCGCTCAGGCGCACCAGCCGCTCGGGCAGCCCATCGCAGAGCAAGGATAGCAGGCCGTTGTCGGCCGCCACGAAGTAGTGGCCTTGGTGCTGCGCGGCGTGCCAGGCGGGCGTGGCCACCGCGCCAGCCGGGCTGGCCCCGTAGTCGCTCACCGTAATGAGGTGCGTGGTGCCCACCGGAAAGTCCCGAAACACGGCCCGCAGCACGTGCACCGCGTGCGCGATATTGTAAGGCTCGACGCCGTGGGTGATGTCCATCACCGCCAAGCCGGGCGCCAGGTGCAGCAAACGGGCTTTGAGCGCGGCCACGTAGTGGTCGCGGTAGCCCAAATCCGTCAGTAGCGTAAGAACCCCCATGCCCTCGGTTGCCTCGTTTTTCGTAGTATTGTTTAGCCGCCGGCCGCCCGGCTGGAACGGCCGCAAAAGTACTCCTGTTAGAGGGGTTATTCGGCGGCCGCCGGGCCGATAGTAAAAATGGTGCCAAATGGGCGCCTTTTAGCCGGCCGATTTCCGAATTTCCTTTTTTCTCGCCTCATTTCCCCTGCCTCTTCGCTTGGTCGAAAAAGTCATCACCCTCGAAAACGTCTCCCTGGTTGAGTTCCTGGGGGCCGATAACCAGAATATCCGGCGCATCGCGGCGGCTTTTCCGGGCTCCAAAATTGTCTCGCGCGGCAACGAAATCAAGATTCAAGGCCCCACCGAAGTCATCGCCCGGGTCAACGATATTCTGAGCTCGCTCATTGAGCACTACCACCAATACGGCGTCGTGACCGACCGCGACGTGAACCTGCACCTCTCCACTACCTCCGAGGAGGCCGAAAGCCGCGTGCTCGCCGCCTCGCCCGACGTTATCCTGTTTGGGGCCAAGGGCGGCATCATCAAAGCCAAAACGCCCAACCAGCAAAAGCTGGTCGATGCCGTGCTCAAGCATGACCTCACCTTCACGCTCGGCCCCGCCGGCACCGGCAAAACCTACATTTCGGTGGCGCTGGCCGTGCGGGCGCTCAAGAATAAGGAGGTCAAAAAAATCATCATCTCGCGCCCCGTGGTGGAGGCTGGCGAAAGCCTGGGTTTTTTGCCCGGCGACATGAAGGAGAAGGTAGACCCCTACCTGCGCCCGATTTACGACGCCCTGGAAGACATGATTCCGGCCGAAAAGCTGAAATTCTACCAGGAAAACAAGATTATCGAAATCGCCCCGCTCGCTTACATGCGCGGCCGCACGCTCAACAATGCGTTTGTGCTGCTCGACGAGGCCCAAAACACCACGCCCTCGCAGATAAAGATGTTCCTGACCCGCATGGGCCCCTCGGCCAAGGTGATGGTGAACGGCGACCGCAGCCAGATTGACCTGCCCACCCGCCAAAAGTCGGGCCTGATGCAGGCGCTTGATATTCTGAAAGATATTCCCGGCATCGGCTACGTCGAAATGACGGCCGAAGACGTGGTACGCCACCGTCTGGTAAAAGACATCGTGCAGGCCTATGACAAATTCGATGTGGCCGAGCAGCGCCGCGAGGCTGAGTTTAAGCAGCGCCGCCGCGAGGGTGGCTACGACCGCACCCGCGACGACCACCGCCCGAGCAACGGCTACCGCGACCGCCGCCACCCCGACGACCGCAGCTACGACCTGCCCGATACCGAGCAGGAACTGCCCGTAAACCACGAGCAGGCGCTGTAAGCCGCCAGTTTACTTCAACTAAAAACCTCCTGAGAAGCGCCGGCCGCTTTTCAGGAGGTTTTTTATGGCCTAAAGGTCAGGCGCAGAAGCCAAAATAGCCTGTTTTTACATCGGGTCTACGTCGACCACCAGCCGGGCTTGGCGGTATTCTTTCTGGTCGCGCACCACGTCGAGGGCGGCGCAGATGTCGATTTTGGCCTGCTTGAGCACCGTGTGCTCGCGGCTAAGCTTAATAACGATTTCCTGCAAAAAGAAATTGCGGATGCGAAAGATGTACGGCGCTTCCGGCCCCAGCACGATGTTGCGGCCCAGGCGGTCGGCCAGCTCCTGAGTGAGCAAAATGGCGGCCTTTTGGGCCAGCTCCTGGTCCATGTGCTTCACCGTCAGCTTTATCATGCGCGTATAGGGCGGGTACTCGTGCTCGCGGCGCTGGGTTATCTCATACTCATAAAATTCGAGGTAGTCGTTGCGGATTACCTTGTCGAAAATCACCTGGGTAGTGTCGGCGGTTTGGATTAACACCTTGCCTTTCTTGCCCTTGCGCCCGGCCCGGCCGCTCACCTGCACAAACATCTGGTAGGCGCGCTCGTGGGCCCGGTAGTCGGGGTAGTGGATGATGGCGTCGGCATTGACGATGCCCACCAGGCTCACGTTCTCGAAGTCCAGCCCTTTGGTCACCATCTGGGTGCCCACGAGCACGTTGGTTTTCTGCTGCTCAAAGTCGCCGATAATCTGCTGGTAGGCGTTTTTGGCGCGGGTCGTGTCGAGGTCCATGCGCTGCACGTTGGCCTGCGGCAGCATGATTTTGAGGTCGTCCTCCAGCTTTTCGGTGCCGAAGCCCTGCGTGCGCAGCGCCCGCGAGCCGCAGGCCGGGCACTGCGTGGGCATGCCTTCGTGGTAGCCGCAGTAGTGGCAGCGCAGCTCGTGGGCGTGCTTGTGGTAGCTGAGGCTCACGGCGCAGCTCTGGCATTTGGGGATGTAGCCGCAGTCGTTGCAGGCCGTGACGGGCGCGTAGCCGCGGCGGTTCTGAAACAGGATAACCTGCTCATTCTGCGCAATTTTGCTTTCCATCGCGTTCAGCAAATCGGCCGAGAAGTGGTTGTGCATCTTCTTCTCGGCGCGCAGCTTGCGCGTGTCAATCAGCTCAATCTCGGGCATGCCGGCCTCGCCAAAGCGCTTGGTGAGCGACACTAGCCCGTAGCGCCCCTGGCGCGCCATGTAAAACGTTTCGACGGCCGGCGTGGCCGAGCCCAGCAGCACCTTAGCGCCCTGAAAATTGCCTATCATCAGCGCTACCTCACGGGCGTTGTAGCGCGGGGCGGGGTCGTACTGCTTGTAGGAGCTTTCGTGCTCCTCATCCACGATGAGTAGGCTCAGGTTATCAAACGGCAAAAATACCGCCGAGCGCACGCCCACCACCACCTGGAAGCGGCCCGAAAGCACGCCATTCCAGACCTCCACGCGCTCGTTGTCCGAAAATTTGGAGTGATAAACCCCTAGGCGCGTGCCAAATACGCGCATGAGCCGCGTCACAATCTGGGCCGTGAGCGCGATTTCGGGCAGCAGGTACAGCACCTGGCCGCCGCCGTCCATGGCCTGTCGGATAAGGTCGATGTAAATCTCGGTCTTGCCCGAGCCCGTGACGCCGTGCAGCAGCACGATGTTCTTCTGATTGAACAAACTCATCACCTCATCGCGGGCCGTTGCCTGGGCTTCGTTGAGCTGAAAGGGCATCTGGGCTACCGGGTTCTCATCGAGCGGGAAGCGCGAGATAATCTGGTCGAACTGCTCCAGGATACCATTCTTTATCAGCGTGTTCACGGCCGAGGGCGAGAGGTGCGGCGAGCTGGTGAGGGCCGCCTTTTCGAGGCCCACGTGGTTGAGGTGCTCGTTGTGGTGCACCGGCACGCGCTGCAAGTATTTCAGTAGCACATCGACCTGCTTAGGCTTGCTGGCCAGCGTTTCAAACAGCTGCTCGGCCACCCGCACGTGCTGCTCGGCCAGGCGAACCTTTTTCACTACTTTGGGCGAGTATTTGTCGGCCATCTGCTCGAAGAGAAAGATGACGTCTTTCTGTATCAAGGACTTGATGACCTTGTGAAAAGAAGTGATTTCCAGCAAATCGCCCACTTCGGTAAAGGTCAGCGCCTTACCGTCTTCGCTGCTCAGCGCGTCCACGATGCGCTGTTCCTTCTCATCGAGCGGGTAGGGGCTGCCCTCGGCGATATAAGCCGGGTGCAGCTGGATGCGCGACTCGGACGAGAGCTTGAGCGCCGAGGGCAGCGCCGCGTTTATCACCTCGCCGAGCGTGCACATGTAGTACTCAGCCATCCAGCGAAAAAGCTTGAGCTGCGGCTGCGTCACGACGGGCGCGTCATCGATAAACTCCAGAATGTACTTGGCCTGGTACTCCTTGGGCGGCGTTTCGTGCACAGCCGCCACGATGCAGCTCAGCGTGCGTTTGGCTCCGAACTGCACAATGACCCGGCCGCCGACTACGACGTTGTCGTTCAGCTCATACGGCACGCGGTAGGTGTAGAGCTTGGGCAGCGGCAGGGGCAAAATCACGTCCACGAACAGCGTTACGCGGTCGGGCGCGGGCGCTGGAAGCGGGGCAGGCGAAGCAAATTCGAACGTAAGGGACACGGGTACTTTCTGGCGGCAGGCGAATAGTAAAGATAACCCCGACCGCCCCCAGGAAGGTTTACTAAGTTTGCCTTATTGTTCGCCCAGCGCCAGCTGCGCCAGCGCCTCGGGCACCGAGTGCACCGGTAGCTGGCAGGCCCGGTGGCGGCACACGTAGATGGTGGCTTCGGCCGTCGCGGCGCGGACTGCCAACAGAGGCAAATTGCTGGCTTCCAGCGTGCCTGCTAGTATGTCATTGGGCAAAAAATGCTGGCTTAGCTCGCGCCGCAACGCCTCTGCCTGCGGGCCACTGATGGCGACTTCGGCCCCCGGCCGCAGCAGCGCCACGTAGAGGCTGGCCCAGTTGGTAAGGTGCTGCGGCTCCTGCACCACTAGGCTTTGCACCTGGGCCAGCATGGTAGCGGCGAGGTCTTGATAGTGCGCGTTTTCGAGGTGCCTACCCAGGCGCAGTAGGTTGTGCGCCATCACCGAATTGGAGCCGGGAATAACGTTATCGAACAGCTCTTTCTTGCGGGCAATGAGCGGCTCGGCGCAGGCGTCGGTGTAGAAAAACTGCTGCTCGGCGGGGTCGAAGAAATTTTCGAGCACGTAGGCCGTCAGCGCCTCCGCCTCGCGCAGCCAGCTTTCGGTAAAAGTAGCTTCGTAGAGGCTGATGTAGGCCTCAATTACCAAGGCATAGTCTTCCAGAAAGCCGTTGATAGTGGCGCGGCCAGCCTTCCAGGTGCGGAAAAGGCGGGGGCCGTGGCGCAGGTTTTGCTGCAAAAAATCAGCGTTGCGCAGGGCCAGTTCCAATAATTCGGCTTCACCGAAAGCCCGGTAGGCGGCTAGCAAGCCGCTCAGCATAAGCGCGTTCCAGCCAGTTAAGATTTTGTCGTCTAGGCCGGGGCGCACGCGGTAGGCGCGGGCAGCGAGCAGCTTTTTTTGCCAGCCGTGGATAAGTTTGGCCAGCAGGTGCGGCTCCAAGCCGTGCGCGGCGGCAAAATCGGCATCCGATTGCCGCCGATGCAGAATATTGCGGCCGTGCTCCCAGTTGCCCAGGCCCGTACAGCTGTAGTAAGCCGCTGCGATGGACTCTTCTTCGCCCAAAATCTGCTGCAATTCCTCCCGCGTCCAGACGTAAAATTTGCCTTCCTCGCCCTCGCTGTCGGCGTCGAGCGACGAGTAAAAGCCGCCTTCCGGGTTGGTTAGCTCGCGGCGCACCCAGGTCACGGTCTGGAATACCACTTCGCGGTACAGCGGGTCGCGCGTTACCTGGTACGCTTCGCTGTAGAGGCTGAGCAACTGGCCGTTATCATACAGCATTTTCTCGCAGTGCGGCACCAGCCATTCGGCATCGACCGAGTAGCGGGCCCAGCCGCCGCCCACCTGGTCGTAGAGGCCGCCCCAAGCCATCTCGCGCAGCGTAAGGTTGACTTGATTCAGGATGTTTTGGCTGCCCGAAACGTGGTGCGCGCGCAGCAAAAACCGCCAAATGCTGGGCATCGGAAATTTGGGCGCCTGGCTAGTACCGCCCCGCTCGCGGTCGAAGCGCTGGCTTAGGTTGTAGGCTAGCAGCTTGAAACTCTCGTCATTTAGGCCCGCGCTGTCGCCCGTAGCGCCGTACTTCTCCAACTCGCTGGTTTGCAAAACCTGGGTAAAACGCTCGGCCGAGCCTTCGAGTTCGGCGCGGTGCTCGCCAGCATAAGCCTGGGCGATGTTTTCGAGCAGCTTTACCCAGTTGCCGGGCGCGAAATACGTGCCGCCGTAAAACGGCTTGGCCTCGGGCGTGAGCATGACATTCAGCGGCCAGCCGCCCCGAATGCCCATGGCCTGCACGGCATCCATGTAGATTTGGTCTACATCGGGCCGCTCCTCGCGGTCTACCTTAATGCAAACGAAATACTCGTTCATTACCCGCGCTACCTGCTCATTCTCAAAAGACTCGCGCTCCATTACGTGGCACCAGTGACAAGCCGCGTAGCCGATGCTCACGATGATGGGCTTTTGCTCGGCCTGCGCCCGCGCCCGCGCCTCCGGCCCCCAGGGGTACCAGTCCACGGGGTTGTGGGCGTGTTGCAGCAGGTAGGGGCTGGTTTCGTGCGCCAAGCGATTGGTGGGCGTAGTAGGAGAGGAGGTGGACATTGACTAGCAAGGTTGGGTAAAACAAAACCCAGCCGGTTGGGGCTGGGTTTTAGCGACTATCAGGCGGCTGGCGCGTCGGGCGCTTCCGGAGCGGCTTTTTTGCCCGGTGGGCGACCGCGGCGCGGCGCGGCGGTTTTGGCCGCCGCTTTTTTGGTAGCCGCCGGCTTAGCTGCGGCGGCTTTTTTGGTGGCTGCTGGCTTCGCCGCTTTTGTTAAGCGCGTAGCCGGCTTTTTGGCTGCGGCTTTAGCGGGCGTTGCTTCCGGGGCCGCTTCTGGGGTCACCGCTTGAGCTACTATTGGCTCGGCAGCGCTGGTTTCGGTAGGCTCAGAGGCCGTTGGCTCAGTTGCTGCGGGCGTCGTTGCCAGGGGCGCGGTGGCTTTGGGCCGGCCGCGCTTGGGTTGGGGCGTAGCCGCCGGCGCTTTGGGCTTGGTAGCGTACAGGCCCAGTACGGTCGCGGCCAAGTCAGGCTCAGCCTCCACGGTAGGCACTACTTCTTGAAAATCAGCAGTATTATTGGCCGGGCGCCCCAGCAATATTTCAGGAATAATGGGCGGTGAAACAATCGGGGCGGCCCCCAGGCTCGGCGAATCAGCCTCGTCGGGAGTGGGGGCGGGCGTCCGGTACAAGCTATTCCGCTGCCCGCGCTTAACCAACCCGGATTTGGTAATCACCTTCGATTTCTTAGGTGTGGGGCCCGTGCCGCGCCGGCGCACCTGGGCCGGTTGCTCAGAGGCAACATGCTCATAATCAGTTGATAATTCAGCTTCCGGCTGGTCGCTCTCCCCTACTGATTCTAATTCAGGTTCAGAGTTGGGCACCGGCTCAGCAGCCGTTTCCGGCGATAGCTCAAGAGGCGAAAAGGCCTCCGTACTAATGGCAGTACTCGTCGAGGTTTCCGTAGCGTCGGCCGCCGTTTCCGCTGCCTCAGTAGCGTCTTCGTTTGTTTCCTCGATAAGCTGCTCGGGGCCTTGCTCATCGGCTAGGCGAGCGGCGTTTTTGCGAGCGGTGCGCTTGGCCCCGCCGCGCGAGCGCCGCTTCTTTTTCTTGGCCGGATACGCGTTGGCTTCATCCGTGGCGGGCAGCAAAAGCTCCGCTTCAGGATTGATGAGCAACGCTTCGACTGCGGGCACTACCGATTCTGCGGGCGCTGCTGCGCTTGGCAGCACGAGTTCTTCGGCTACTACGGGTGGTGCCACGGTGGCCGGTCGGTTATCGCGCCGGTCCCGGTTGTTACGGTCGTTGCGGCGGCCGTCGCGGCGGTTATCCTGGCGAGGGCTGGGTGGCGTGCTGGTTTCAGTGGCGGTTTCGTCGCCAATATCAATACGCTCCTCGCCGTCATCCTCCGGCTCTACTTCGACTACCCGCGTGGGGCGGGGCGGGGGCAAAGCCGCCAATTGGCGATGCACGTCGCGCAGCTCCGGCCGCACGTCCACGCCTTGGCTGGCTAGGCGCTCCAGGCGCACGCGGGTTTGGTCGAGGAACGTCCGGTGTTCGGGCGCGCCGATGTGCAGCGGCCGGTGGCCCAGCGACTGCCGCACGGCCGCCCACTCCTTGCGGAAGCGGCCAAAATCAGCGTCAAAATAGGCTCTGGCGAAGCGCTCCCAGATGTAGTCTTCCGCCACTTCCGACGGGTGCAGCATATCGGCCGCGTAGAAGCGGTAGTCGCGCAGGTCGTCGGTCAGCAGCTCGTAGGCTGGGAAGTAGCTGACATTAGGCAGCAGCTCGCTCAAGTAGTGGCAGGCCACCCGCAGCACCGATTTGCTTACCGCATTCAGGGGCAGCGTGTCCTTGATGTGCCGCACCGGGCTCACCGTGAGTACAATGCGAATGTCAGGATTTAGGCGCCGCAGCAGGGCGTGCACCTCAGCCAGCGCGTTTACAATTTCGTCGGCGGTCAGCAGCTCCTTCTCGAAGAGGCTGGCCGGCAGCTTGTGCAGGTTGCTCACCAGCTCGCCGGTTTCGCGCAAGCGGTAGGCCCAGGCCGTGCCTAGGGTCAGCACCACGGCATCGGCCGTGCGCACGAAATCGCCCACCTGGCTCACGGTTGCCTGAATGGTTTGCAACAGCTCGACCGGCGACTCAGCCCCGACGGTGCTGTGAAAATCGTAGCTCTGCCAGCGGCCTCGCGCTTCTACCACGTGCTGCTGCCAGTCCTGGGCTTCGCCGGCCGCAGCGCGCAGCAGCTGCGCCAGCGCCAGCGGCTGAAACACCGTGCCAAAAGGGTTGACCAGCGCATTTACCTTATTCAGCCGTAGCCGCTCGCCGATGCTGTCGGCAAAGCACGAGCCCACCGTCAGCACCCGCGCCGTGCGTGGTAGTAGCCGCTCCTGCGGCGCAATAGTTAATTCGGTCCGAAACATGAACTACAAAGGTAGGCGCAAAAAAAAGACGCCCCACCTTGCGGCAGGGCGTCTTTCAAACAGGTTGATACCTAGCATTTAGGCAGCTACCACACGGAAATTAATCGTGTGCTTCACTTCTTTGTGCAGGTTCAGGGTAGCAGTGTAGTCGCCAGCCGTAGTAGGCTCCTGGTCAAAGCTCAGGCGCTTGCGGTCTGCCTCGATACCCTTGGCTTTCAGCGCGTCAGCTAGTTGCAGCGTAGTTACGCGGCCGAAGATTTTGCCGGTTTCACCCACCTTAGCCGGCAGCTCGAATACCTGGTCGCCAATTTGGTCAGCTACTGCTTGCGCGTCAGCTTTCACTTTCTCGGCTTTGTGAGCGGCTTGGCGCACGTTCTCGGCTACGATTTTCTTAGCCGATTTATCGGCCAGCATGGCCAGGCCCTGGGGCAACAGATAGTTGCGGCCGTAGCCCGACTTTACCGTTACGAGGTCGTTCTTGTAGCCCAGACCCTTAACGTCGTCTTTCAGAATGATTTCCATTGCTTTAAAGCTTATTTCAGGGCGTCAGTTACGTAGGGCATCAGGGCCAGGTGACGGGCTTTTGCCACGGCCTGCGCCACTTTGCGCTGGAATTTCAGGCTGGTGCCGGTGATGCGGCGGGGCAGCAAGCGGCCCTGCTC
>JAKONR010000473.1 GCA_022701825.1 Hymenobacteraceae bacterium
GTCGGGTTGGCGCGGTTGAAATAAAGCGTTTGCCGCACCAGCTGGTTAAAAGCCAGCAGGTTGGCATCCTCCTTCTCGAAGCTAACCGGACTGAGCCGTGAACCTAAGGCGGTGCTGGCGGTGCGGCGGTCCACGGTCACGCTCGTGATGCTGCTGAGCCGGGCGGCGGCGGCCCGCCAGCCGCCGGCCTCGCGCCAGCCGCGGGGGGCGTTCACGGTGAGGCGGTAGCTGAGGCGGTTTTGGTAGGCGGTGAGGTAGTCGGTGGTGGGCAAATACACCTTAATGTAGGTGCGGTATTGGGCATCGGGCGTCTGGGCTTCCAGAAACTCGTCGCGGTCCTGGATGCCGTTGCGGTTGAGGTCGCCGGCGTAGTAGTGCGTGCCCTGGCCGGCGGGCACGCCCAGGAAGGAGAAGTCGCGGCGCAGCTCGCGGCCGGTTTGCACGCTGTAGCTCAGCTCCGAGCGAATCTGATTTTGGAGCAGCGTGACGTTGTAGTCGATTTTGCCGAGCACGTTGCGCTGGCGGGCGCTGTCGGGGTATTCCACACGCTGCACGTCGCGGTAGGTGGCCAGCACGCGTAGGTCCTGGGTTTTGCCGAGGCGGGTGGTCACGTTGCCCTGCCAGGTCTGGGCGATGTTGCGCACGCGCAGCGTGGTTTGCTCGGCGGTGGGCGTCTGGTCGCGGCGGTAGCTGTAGTCGAAGCGGTAGTGGGTGCGCCCGGTGTCGGGGCTTTGCAGAAAAAACGTGTGCTCATCGAAGTAATTCGCGGAGCGCACCGAGTCGCGATTGGGCGAGCGCACCTGGTTTTTATCGAATTTGTAGCTGTAGCCCGGAATGAGCCGCCCGCCGCCGTAGCGCACGCTGGCCTCGCCCCGCGCCCAGCTCGACTGGTAGCGCCCGGCCTCCGAATTGAGCACAAAGAGCGCCCCGCGCACCTCCACGCGCCCGAATTGCTGGGCCACGTCGAGCCAGTGCTGCACGCCGTTGACCTCGCCCGGCCGGTAGCGGCGGCTGAGGCGGTAGTTGACGGCGTGGGTGGCATCGCGGGTGAGGCCCACGGCGAAGTTGAGAATATTGTCTTCGCGGGGCACCGTGGTGGTGGCGTTGGCAGTGCTGCTGGTGCTCCAGTTGCGGTCAAACTCAATATCGCGGTAGCGGTCGATGGGCGCGAATTTGGGGGCGGTGTACTCGTAGTCGAGCGCCGAGCTGAGGCGGTAATTGCGCAGCGCGGCGGGCGCCCACTGCGGCAGGGCGCGGTTTTGCACGCTGTAGCCCAGGCGCATGGCTCCGCCCTTGTCCTCGGTGCCCACGGCAAAGCGGTTGCGCTGAAGCTGCGAGCTGGCCACATCCACAAACACGGCCGCCGTGGGGTCGAGCTGGTAGGTGGCCCCGGCGGTCAGCATTTGCTTGAGCAGCGGCGTGGGCAGCAGGCGCACGGCGCGGTAGTCGCCCCGGCCCGTGCCCACGTACTTGTACACCCGGCCGTTGGTGTTGGAGTAGGCGGCATCGAGGGCGTAGTCGCCCTGCCCCGCGCCCACACTCGTGAAGCGCACGTTGTACACGGCCTTGGTTGAATCGGGCGGGTAGGTGTAGGTAACTAGCTGCTGACCAGTGGCTGGGTTGGTGGTGATAGCGCGGTTGTACTGTACCTGGTTGCGGCTGTAGGCGGCCAATGTGTCGCCCTGGGTTTGCACCACAGCCACGTTGCCGGCGGTGCGCAGCGCCTGCTGGTCGCGGGCCGAGAGCGAGAGGTTGGCGGTGCTGTTGGGGTCGTCGGCCTCCTGGTAAAAATTGCCACGCACCTGCAATTTCCCCACCTGCTGGTAGTGGCTCAGGGTATAGAGCGAGCGCGAGTAGTTGAGGTCGGAGTATTCAAAATCGACCTTGAGGCGCGAGTTTTTGGTGATGAGGTGGCGGGGCGAAAACGTGATTTCGGCCAGGTTGTAGTCAATGGTATAGTCGTAGTCGAAGCCCCGCGTCTGCAAGCGCCCATCCAGGTACACGCGCTCGGAGCCGGCCAGCACGATAATGTACTGCTCGCCATTGGGCCCGCTGAGGCGGTACGGCCCCTGCACGTTTTCGATGGGCGCGAGGTCGAGCGAGGCAAATTTGCCCTTGGCCACGCCGCCCGCCACCAGCGTCGAGGAGCGGATTTGGCCCAGCTTGTCGCGCACGGTTACTTCGCCGGTGCCGCTGGGGCCAGCGCCGGGCAGGCCGGTATTGGTGGGCGTTTGCAGCGTTTGGTTGGGCGGCACCACGGTGCCGGGTGGGGTCAGCGTTTGGGGGGAGTTGCCGGTGGGCGCGGCGCTGTTGTTCGTCACGCCGTTGGTGTAGGTGGTGAACGACGAGGGCGGCGCGTTGCTCACGCTATTATTGCTGACGCCGGCCTGCAAGGGCTGCGGGCCGGGCGCGCCCAAATTGGCTTCTAGGGCCGCGCCCTGGATATTTTTGTAGTAGCGCAGGAAATAGTCGGGCTTGTTGCGCAGCACCACATCGCCGGCCGTCAGGTTCCACTGCGGGCCGGTGAGGGTGATGTATATTTTGTCGAACTGCTGGAGCGTTTGGGTATTGCCTTCGGGCTGAAACGGCACATTCTGGTCCGAAATAGCGGCCGTGAGGCGGATAGTTTCCGTGAGCTTGCCTTCCAGTTGCAGGTTCAGGGCCGAGTTCACGAACACGTTCTGAGTGTTGCCAAACGAGATGCCCCGCGCCAGATTACCGGTCTTGCTGATGCCGGGCGTGCTCAGTATCTGCTCTTTCTGCGAAAAGTCTTCGAGCCGCATCATCTTGCGCTCCCGAAAATCTATGCTGTCCATGAGCTGGCGCGGGCGGCGGTAGCGCGGGGCCAGCAGCTGCACCGGCAGCACCCGGTAGCAGAGGTACACCGAGTCGGGGCGGCCATCGGCGGGGGCGGGCCGCACGTAGCGGTATTGGTTGCGGCGGGCGTCGTAGCTCACCGGCCGGCCGTTCGCCGCCACGGTGCTGGGCACGATGGTGAGCGTGTCGGTGAGGGCAAACGCGGTAGTATCGCGGCCCGGCGCGAGGCGCAGCCAGCGGCAGCGCTGGCTGGTGGGCGGGGTTTGGGCGGCTTTCAGGGGCTGCTGCGCCCGGGCCTTTGGCCCCAGCAAAAACGCCACCGCCACGAGCAGGCCCACGAGGGGGAAGCACAAGCGGTAGCGTTGGGTCATAGGGTAAAGTTCGGCACTGGCGGGGGCACAACGCTAGCGAGGGGCCGGGTAGTGCCCGCGGGCAGCAGCGTGTTCGCCACGATGCGCGTTAACACGCCCGGCTTCTCATTTTTCCCATTGCACAAAAACGTGGTTTTCGCCGGCTAGCTCTTCGTCGATAATGGCTGAGATAACGGCCCAGTCGCCCTTTGCCAGGCCTGCCCCAATGGCCGGGTAGCCGATGCGTTTGCCCGCGTACGCCTGCTTTACTTGCCTAAAAACCTGCCTGATGGCCTCATAATCAACCAATATCCCAGCACCACGCCAGTTGTATTACGTGTACGCATTTACGATAACCAGCGGCTTTTCAGCAGCTTCGACTGAAGCCATCGAATAGCTGCCGAGCTTGGTTTTATCGCCCGCCACCGTGGCCAAATCGGCTTGGTAAGCCGCCGGAAACACTTGCTTGATGGTTTTGGCAATGCCTGCGCCCATTGTGCAGAAACAGTTGCAGCCGTGCACTAGCACGTCAAATTCGCCGGCTCTGGCTTTTTGAATCAGGTCGCCTTTTTCTAGCTGCATAAACATCAATTGATACCAGCGGCAACTTACGCGCTGCGTTCTGTTCGTTCATTGAAAAGTATTTACAGCAGCCCTTCTACCACGGTATTGAACCGCACGTCGCTGGGCCGCAGCGCGTCGGGGTAGCGCACGGTGCCACTGCGGTCGATGAGGAGGTAGCGCGGCACCGAGCGCACATCAAACTCCTGCCGAAATGCCGAAGCCTCGGGGCGCAGAAAGCGGTACTGGAGGCGGGCGGCGGGCGGCAGCGTGGCCAGCGCCTTGTGCCAGGCGGCCGGGTCTTGGTCGATGGAGAGGTACAGCACCACCAGCCCACGGCGGCCGTAGCGCCGGGCCGCCGCCACCGACTGCGGTATTTCTTCGCGGCAGGGCGCGCACCAGCTGGCCCACAGATCGAGCAGCACCACCTTGCCCCGGTAGGCGGC
>JAKONR010000480.1 GCA_022701825.1 Hymenobacteraceae bacterium
GAGCTCAACTGGCAGGTCGAGGACTTGTGCGCCCACGGCTTGGCGCTGAAGCACGAGCTGGTGCGCTATTTCAACGAGGAAGATATTCGCACCTACCAGCTGTGCTTTGCCATCAAAACGCAGCCCCGAACTGGCCTTTTTGGCTCCGTTATCATTCGTAGTCAGTTTGATAGCATCACGCGCACCGGCCTGCACGCCGAGCAGTTCGAGATTTTGCACACCCGCGATTTCAACCCCAACAGCAAGGACTTTGTCAGCTTCCGCCGCAAGGTGAGCCGCGAAAACCTGCCCTGGTACCTGGCCCAGCTCTGCGATATGTTTTACGAGCAGCAAGCGGCCCCACCCCTACCCGCCGCCCCGCCCGAAGAGCCCGCGCCCGCGGCTGCGGAGGCCGCCGCGCCGCTGCTTTACCAGTGCCGCCACTGTGGCACGGTGTACGAACAAGCCTACGGCGACCCCGCGCAGGGGGTGCCCGCTGGCACGCCATTTGGCGCGCTAAAAAGCTATCAGTGTGCTACCTGCGAGGCACCCGCCAAAGATTTTATGGCCGTGAGTTCGCCGCACGGCCTGTTGCTTTCGGCTCAATAGCTGGCGAGTTGTAGCGCCAAACCACTGTAGCTTCGCCGTATGCCCGACCAAAACCCCCTTTTCCCGGCCTTCCTCAAGCTCGAAAACCTGCGCGTGCTGCTCGTAGGTGGTGGCAACGTGGGCCTGGAAAAGCTCAGTGCCATCCTGCGCAACAGCCCCGAAACGGCCGTTACCATCGTCAGCCTCAGCTTTTTGGCGGAGGTGCGGGCGCTGGCCGCCCAAAACCCGCGCCTGCACCTCCTTGAGCGCGGCTGGGCGGAGGCCGACCTCGACGCGCACGACATCGTATTTGCCGCCACCGACGACCCGGCGCTGCACCGCACCATCGTGGCCGCCGCCCACCAGCGCCGCCTGCTCGTGAACGTGGCCGATACCCCCGACTTGTGCGACTTTTACCTGTCGTCGGTGGTGGTGAAAGGCCAGTTGAAAGTAGCCGTTTCCACCAATGGCAAGTCGCCCACCGTGGGCAAGCGCCTGCGTGCCGTACTCGAAGACACGCTGCCCGAAGAGCTAGACGAGGTGCTGGCCCAAATGACGGTTATTCGGGGCCGGCTGGCCGGCGATTTTGCCAATAAAGTAAAGTCGCTCAATGCCGTAACGGCCGAGCTGGCAGGCGGCAAAGCCTATGAGTCGCCCACTACCAAGCGGTGGCGGCGCGTGGCTACGGGCTCGTTGCTAGCCGCTGGGGCACTGTTGCTTAGTCGGCTAGTTCGGCGGCCTGAGTAATCTAAGATTGTCCTTGCGAGCGCAGCATGCTACGTCAGGTAGTAGTGCTTGATTCTGTTGAGATTATCATCCAGCTCATACACCAGCGGCACGCCGGTCGGGATTTCCAGCTTGGTCACCTCTTCATCCGATAGCTTGTCGATGTACTGCACCAGTGCCCGCAGGCTGTTGCCATGGGCAGCCACCACCACTTTTTGCTCGTGGCGCATAGCCCGTATGATGCGCTCGGTCCAGAAAGGCATTACCCGGTCCATAGTGGCGCTGAGGTTTTCGGTCAGCGGCAGCTCGCGGTCGGTGAGGTGCCGGTAGCGAATATCGTGGCCCGGAAAGCGCGGGTCTTCACGCGTGACGGCGGGCGGCAGGGCGTGCGGGTCGCGCCGCCAGAGCTGCACCTGCTCGGCGCCGTATTTGTCAGCGGTTTCCGCTTTGTTCAGGCCTTGCAACGCCCCGTAAAAGCGCTCATTCAGGCGCCATGATTTCTGCACGGGTATCCACAGGCAGTCCATCTCATCGAGCACGTAATCAAGCGTTTTGATGGCCCGGCGCAGCACGGAGGTAAAGCCCTGGTCGAAGGTGTAGCCGTTCTTCTTGAGAATCTGGCCGGCCTGACGCGCCTGCTGGCGGCCGGTGTCGGTTAGGTCCACGTCGGCCCAGCCAGTGAAGCGGTTTTCAAGATTCCACTGGCTTTCGCCGTGGCGGATGAGCACGAGTTTTTCCATGTGTAGCAGGTTTTTGAATGCGCAGCGCGTTGGCAAATACGGCTACCTCAATGAATCAGTGGTGAGCGGCCTAGCTGGCAAGCTGCAACACGCTCACAGTTATCGCAGTTATACATCCGTCAGTACCTTCGCCTTATGCAAGCCAATCAACCCATCCCTACTTTGGTAGCTCTGACGCCGGCCGAGTTTGAGCAGCTGGCCCGCGACGTTTCCGCACTAGTGCAGCGCGACCGAACTGAGGCCGAGATTGACGTAGTGGCCCTGACTGGCAAACCGCTTACTTCTAGCGAAGTAGCCCAAGTCCGTCGCTTATTAGCCTTGTATTTTGGTGAGCTTGCCGGGCGGGCAATGGACGCGCAAACTGCGCCCCGACCATTAGAACCGGAAGCTATGCGTGACTGGATGCGCCAGCATCTGCGCCCGGCCGCATGAGGACAGTTATCGACACGAATGCCCTGCTGAGATGCATCGGCTTGAAGTCACCTTTTAGGCCGATTTTTGGCAGTTTACTACTTGGCAACTACACCTTGGTGGTTAGCACAAGCATTCTGTATGAGTACGAAGAAATTTTAGGCGAGCGTAATGGGGCGTTTGTCACGGAAGCTACGCTTGCCGCGTTGCTTTCACTCGACAACCTCATACGGCAGCGCATCAGCTACGACTTTCACCTAGTCGAGCAAGACCCTGACGACGACAAATTTGTAAACGCCTACGTAGCTGGCCAAGCCGATTATCTGGTAACCAACGACCGGCATTTTCGGGTGGTGCTAGCTTCCCGGTTTCCGACGGTGCGGGTGGTGTCGGCGGCAGAACTTATGGAAATATTGAAGAACAGTATATAACACCAATGCGCCAACCATCTTTAAAAACCGATTACTGGGAACTGCGGTCTGCAGAAGAATCACACGCCAAGTATGGAGATGACTTTTGGATTCCAGCTTTAGAAGACCGACAGGCTGTAGCACCAGGGCAAGCTGTACGGCTTATTTTTGACATAGAAACTGATAATGAAGGCAAAGCAGAGGTAGGAGGTGAGCGCATGTGGGTTATCGTCAGTGAAAAGGTGGACGACACTTACATTGGAATTCTCGATAACCAGCCCGCTTGCTTAGACCCTGACGCCGACTTTTATTTAGGTTTCGGAGTGGAAGTACCCTTTAAAGCGGAGCACATCATCAGTATCGACCAGCCTCCGCAGGATTATGTGGAAGAGGTTTTAGCCGAAGCTCCAGCGCGCAACTGGTCCCGCTAGGCCAGCGCATTGTACTACTGACGATTACTAGGTTTTCAGCCTGAAAATCCGTACCTTTGCGGCCCCGTCAAGGTGGCGGGCCGGGACTTTGAGTTTCGGTATCAACGCAAAATGCGCTCCGCTTTGGGTTCCGGCGGTGGCGTTCAGTAGATTAGGAGCCTGCTA
>JAKONR010000031.1 GCA_022701825.1 Hymenobacteraceae bacterium
CGACCAGAAACGCCGTGGGCGAGATGTCAATCGTGGTGCGCCCGCTGCCAAAAACCGTGCTCAGCAGGCTCTGGTTGAGCTCGGCGCTGAGCTTCTGAATAAACTGCCGGCTGCCCGCGTTGCTGTACACGCCCGCCGACACGGGCCAGGTGCCCAGCGTTTGGCCCAGCAAATACACGCCGCCATCGGCCCCCAATTGCAGAAAGTACGCCTGGTCGTAGGCGCTGGTGCCCAGGTAGGTAGCGCGCTGGATGCTGCCGCCATTGGCCGCGATGCGCGCCACGAAGCCGTCGACGTTGCCCTGCGCGGTGGTGGTGAGCGCGCCCGCCGTGGTCGGAAAATTGGGGCTGAGCGTGCCGCCCGCCACGTACACGTTGCCGCCGGCATCGAGCTGCAGCGAGTAGGCCGCGTCGGCCGCGTTGCCGCCCAGGTAGCCGCTCCAGGTGAGGCTGCTGAGGCTGGCGGGCATTTTTACCACCACCGCGTCGCTGGTGCCGCCCCGGCTGGTGGGGCCAAAGCTGCCGGCCGTGGTGGGGAAGTTGGTCGACGACGTAACCGAGGCCACGTAGATGTTGCCCGCCGCGTCGGTGTTCACGTCGCCCCGAAAGGCGTCGCCGTAGTTCTGGGGCAGCTGCCGCGCCGCCGAGCCTTTGTCGTAGGGCACGAGCCCATCGGTGCCGGTGCCGCCGAGGTAGGTGCTGGCCGCGAGGCCGCCGCCGCTGCTGGTCAGGCGCGTCACCACGAGGTCGGTGCCGCGCAGCACGTTGTAGATGTTGTAGGGGAAAGTAGTGGTGCCGTCGCCCCCGTCGCCAAAGGGGTCGGCCGCCGTGCCGCCCGCAAAGCCGCGCTGCAAGGCCGTGCTGCTGGTGGGGTAGTTGGCCGAGGCCGTGGTGCCCAAGATGATAAGCTCGTTTTGGCTATTGACCACGATGCTGCTCGGAAAATCCTGGAAGTTGCCGCCCAAATAGGTGGCCCACACCCGCGAGGCCGCCCCGTTCACCGCCGTGTTATACTTGATAAAAGCCATGTCGATAATGGCCCCAAAAGCCGTCTGAAACGCCCCGGTCGTGGCCGGGAAGCCCGTCGGACTATTCGTATAATCAAGCACGATGCCGCCCGAGTACATATTGCCCGCCGCGTCGTAGGTGGCCGTGAAGCCCCAGTTGTCGCCGGCGGCGCCGGTGTAGGTCGAAAACAGCACCGTGGGGTCAATGACGAGCGGGCGGCGGTGGTCGTAGCGCCCCAGCTCGAAGGTCACGGTCGAGTCCTGGGCGCGCAGGCGGTAGCGGCAGGCCACGGCGCGGCGCTCGCCGCTGGTGGGGTCGGTTTGGTAGGCTTTGGGAGCCAGCTCGGTTATTTCGCCCAGCGTGGTGCCCACGTGCAGGCGGCCGTCGGCGCTGAGGGCGAGGCGACTGGCGCCGTCGTATTTCAGCTTTACCAAGGCCGGGTCGGCCCCGGCGGCCAGCTCAAAATCGTACTCTAGTTGCTGCTGCTTGTTCTCATAAAAGCGCGCCCCGATGCCGGGCCACGGCGCCTGGTAGCGCACCTGCCGGTAGCCGGGCACGCCGCTGGCCCAGTGGGCGGGGTCGTTGCCGTGCAGGTAGTTGCGCACTTCGCCGGTGGCGTCGGCGGGCACGAGCGGCGTGGCGGCATCGGCCCCCACGAAGTGCACCCGCAGCTGGTGGCCCCGGATGAGGCTGTCGGCAGCCGGCAGGTGGGGCGCCTTTTGGGCACCCTCCGCCGCGTGGCCGTGCGCGTGCCGGATGGGTTGCAAGAGCACGTAGCGCAGCCCGCCTGGCTCGAGGTAAAGGTGGCCACCCGGCACCGCCCCCGCGTAGCGCACCGAGTTGGCCCACTGCCCCTGGTTAGGAATAAACTCCAGCGTGCGGCCGTCGGCCGGGGCGGGCACTTGCGCCGCCGCCGGCCGGGCCGCCGCCAATAAAATACCAGAGAGTAAGTAAAAAATTCTTTTCATATAAACAGGATACAAAAACTAGTTATAAAGCTACACCGGAGGCCGCAAAACGTGCGGCCTATTGCCAAAAAATAGCCGCCCACCGCCCGGCCCGGCCAGCGGGCGTATTTTTGCGCCCGCAGCGGCTACCTGGCCGCTGGCTGCTAAGTTAGTGCGTCGCCTGTTTCGTTATCGCTTTACCTGGCTGACTATCATTGGCTTGTGGCTGAGTATCGGGCTGGGCGAGCGGGTGCCGGCCGGCACCTGGGCGCTGGCGCCGCTGCTGGCCCTCACGGTGCCGCTGTGGCTGGCGCTGCTGGCGTTGGTGAGTGTTTATTGGCTGCGGCGCAGCTGGCGCGTGGCGCTGCTGCCGCTGGCGGCCCTGCTGCTGGCCTGGGGCCAGGTTGAGCGCGGGCTGCCGTTGCACGCCGGGCAGTGGTGGCACCAGCGAGTAGAGGAGGCATGGGCGCATTACCCAAGCGAGCAGGGCGATGCCCCAGCTACGCTACGCCTGCTCTCGGCCAACGTCCGCATTTTCAACGTGTACCCGCAGCTGCGGCGGCTCGACCCGGCGGCCCCGGCCAAGGCTATTGCCTGGCTCGCCGCCAGCCCGGCCGACGTGCTCTGCCTCCAGGAGTTTTACCAGGAGCCGGCCGGCACCCGCTCGGCCGATGGCAGCCTCTACCGCGTGGCCGACCGCCTGGGGCCGGGCAGCGGCCGGTACGGCTTCGTGTCGAAGTCACTGACAAACAGCGCGGGAGCCGAGTTTGGGCTGGCTATTTTTTCGCGCTTCCCCATCGTGGGGCGGGGCGAAATCTCGTTTGGCCGCCTTACCCAAAACCACGCCATGTGGGTCGATGTGGCCGGCCCCGGCCGGGGCGATACGGTGCGCGTTTTCAACACCCACCTGCAAAGCATGAGCCTTGATGAAGGCGACATTGTAGCCGCCGGCTCGTCGCGGGCGGGGCTCAAAAGCAAGGGGCGCGGGCTGCTGCGGCGCTTCGTGCGCGGGGCGGCGGCCCGCGCCTGGCAGGCCGATACGCTGGTGGCCAACATCCGGCGCTCGCCCTACCCGGTGCTGCTGGCCGGCGACCTCAACGACGTGCCGTATTCCTATGCTTATTCGCAGCTAGCCAATGACTTGCAGAATGCCTGGGCCACCGTCGGCTTCGGCCCCGGCAACACGTACCACGGCCGCCTGCCGCCGCTGCTGCGCATCGACCAGCAGTTTGCCGGCCCGCGCTGGCAGGTGCTGGGCTGCCGCGTGCACACCGAAATCCCGTATGCCGACCACTTCCCGGTGGAGGGGCTTTACCGGCTGAGGGAGAAGTAGTAACGCCTATCATTGCGAGCGTAGCGAGGCAAGTATTCCTTCACGGTAGCGAACGTTCGCCAGCCGTAAAGGAAGGACTGCTTCGCTGTGCTCGCAATGACAGGTGGAGCATTAGGCGCGAACTGCTCTGCGTCTGTGATAGCGAATGCGCTTATTCATTCCTTAGCAATTAATCCTGAACTTTGCCCGTGGTTGGGCGTTGGTTACTGCTTACGCCGGCCGGCTTCGCCCGGCGCCACCAGCGGTTGCTGCCTGCAACTCGCTTACTGCTAACTACCTGTCATGTCGCTGACGCTCTATAATACGCTTACCCGCCAAAAGGCCCCGTTTGAACCCGTGAACCCGCCGCAGGTGGGCCTCTACCTCTGCGGCCCCACCGTGTACAACGACGCCCACCTGGGCAACGCCCGCGGGCCGATTGTGTTCGACGTGCTCACGCGCTACCTGCGCCACCTCGGCTACCAGGTGCGCTACGTGCGCAACATCACCGATGTGGGCCACCTCGAAAGCGACGCCGATACCGGCGAGGACAAGATGGAAAAAGCGGCCCGCGCCAAAAAGCTGGAGCCCATGCAAGTGGCTCAGCACTATACCAATAGCTACCGCCAGGCCATGGCCGCGCTCGGCTGCCTGCCGCCCGACATCGAGCCCCAGGCCAGCGGCCACATCACCGAGCAAATTGCCCTGATTCAGGAGATTATGGGCCGGGGCCTGGCTTATGAGGCCAACGGGTCGGTGTATTTCGACGTGCCCAAGTACAACGCCGAGGGCGGGCTCTACGGCCGCCTTTCGGGCCGCGTGGTGGAGGAGCTGCTGGCCGGCACCCGCACCGAGCTGGCCGGGCAAGACGAAAAGCGCTCGCCCGCCGACTTCGCGCTCTGGAAAAAAGCTTCGCCGCAGCACATTATGCGCTGGCCCTCGCCGTTTGGCGAAGCGCCCGGCGAAGGCTTTCCGGGCTGGCACCTCGAATGCTCGGCCATGAGCCGCAAGTACTTAGGCGCCGAGTTTGATATTCACGGCGGCGGGCTCGACCTTATGTTTCCGCACCACGAATGCGAGATTGCCCAAAACGAAGGCTCCGACACGCCCGGCCCTGGGGCTCGTTTTTGGCTGCACAACAACATGCTGACCGTCAACGGCCAGAAGATGAGCAAGTCGCTGGGCAACTTCATTACCCTGCCCCAGCTGTTCGGCGGCGATACTGGTGCTCTGTCGCAGGCGTACTCGCCCATGACGCTGCGCTTCTTCTTTCTGCAAGCGCACTACCGCTCGCCCATCGACCTCTCCGACGATGCCCTGCAAGCCGCCCGCAAAGGCTACCGCAAGCTCATAAACGGCCTGCGCCTGCTCGATAAGCTGGTGGGTGAAGGGGAGGAAGTGAACAGCGAGGAAGCGAAGACCGAAGAAGTGAAAGGCCCGCCCACGCCCGCGCAGCAGCTGCGCAACCTGGCCGCCAAGCCCTTTGCCTTCCTCGACGACGACCTGAACACGCCCCGCGCCGTAGCAGCTGTGTTCGACCTGCTCAAGCGCCTCAATACGCTGGCTGCCAAGCCCGAAGAGCTAGCCGAAGTAGGCCCCGCCGCGCTGGCCGCAGCCGCCGCTGCCTACCGCACGCTGGTGCTCGACGTGCTGGGCCTGCGCGACGAGCCCCGCGCCAATACCGAAGACCTGCTGGGCCTCACGCTCAGCTTTTACCAGGAAGCCAAGGCCACCAAGGCCTACGACAAGGTAGACCAGATTCGGGCCGCGCTTAAGGAGCAGGGCATCGTCATCAAGGACACCAAAACCGGCGTGGAATGGGCGTATAGCGAAGAGTAAGCTCTTGGCCGTAAGTTCACTGCGAACTGAAAGTCGGCGTAAGCCAAACACTGCGTTTTAACACTGCGAGACACTGCGTGAAAAATATCATCCCCCGGCTGACACTGCTCGCCGCCGCTTCCTTGCTGCTCACGGCTTGCCCCTCCGAAAAGCCCGCCGAAACCACCAGCCAGCCCTCGGTGGCCGAAATCCCGCCCGCCAAGGCCCCGGCCTTCAACGCCGACTCGGCCTACGCCTACACGGCCCGGCAGGTGGCCTTCGGCCCCCGCGTGCCCAACAAGCCGGCGCACGAGGCCTGCGGCAACTACTTGGTGAACAAGCTCAAGCAGTTTGGCTTGAAGGTGTATGAGCAGCCGTTCAAGGCCATGACCTTCGACGGCACGCAGATAAGCGGGCGCAACATTATCGGGCAGTATCGGCCGGAATTGGCGCGGCGCATCGCTCTTTTTGCCCACTGGGATACCCGGCCCTACGCCGATGCCGACCCCGACAAAGCCAAGCGCAAGCTGCCCATGGATGGTGCCAGCGACGGCGCCAGCGCCGTGGCCGTGGCCCTCGAAATAGCCCGCGTGCTCAGCCTCCAGCCCGAAAAGCTAGCTCCCAACGTCGGCGTGGACGTGATTTTGGTTGATGCCGAGGACTGGGGCTTTGACTCCTCGACCCAGGCCGGCCAAAAAAACCTGCTCGAAGGCCAGGGCGACGGCTGGTGCCTGGGCTCGCAGTACTGGGCCAAGAACAAGGTGCCGGCCGGCTACAAGGCCGAGTACGGCATTTTGTTCGACATGGTGGGCGCTAAGGACGGGCACTTCACGCGGGAAGGCACTTCGCGCCAAAACGCGTTAGGCGTGGTGAATAAAATCTGGAATACGGCCACGCAGCTGGGCTACTCCGACTATTTCCTCTTCAAGGATACTGACCCCATTACCGACGACCACGTGTACACCAACCAAGCCGGGATTCCGACCGTGGACATTTACGACCACCCGGCGTTTGGCACCGAATACTTCCCGCCCTACCACCACGCCACGGCCGATAATATGTCCATCATCGACCGCAAAACGATGAAAGCGGTGGGGCAGACGGTGCTGCAAGTGCTTTACAACGAATAAAGTAGCTTGGACTTTGTAGTCCGAACGCGCGCGCAGCGCGCATCCACGTTAAAGCTAGTCTCAGTGGATGCGCGCTGCGCGCGCTCGGACTACAAAGTCCAAGCTACTTTTAGGCGTGCTTGGTGGCGTTGGTGGCGAGCGCCTGCTCGGCCTGGCGCATGTAGGCTTGGTAGCTGGCAATCAGCAGCTCCAGCACGTCGGTGAGGCGCAGCTTCAGCCAGGGGCGCAGGGGGGTGGGCACGCGCACCGCGCCGGCATCGACCTGGCGGGCCAGCAGCAGCAGGCGCAGCAGCTCGTCGAGCTGGCGGTTGAAGGCCTCGACCACCGTGCCGGTGAGGCGCACGCCGGTGGGCGCGTATTGCTTGGGCACTTTGAAGAGCTCTTCGGGCTCATTGGTGTGGCGGATGGCGTTGGTAAAGCGCCGGCCCAGCCAGCCGCTGCTTACCTTGGCGCCTGCCGCCGAGCCTTTGGCCTGGGCCGCTTTGAGGCGCGCTTTTACCGAGGGCAAGTAGTAGCCACTGAGGATGTTGAGGTGCTCAAGGCACTGGCCCACGCTCCACTTGTCGTAGCCGGGGCGGCGGTTGAGCTGCTCGATGCTGAGCGGACGCAGGCGCTGGTGCGCCGCCACGCGCAGGGCGAGCACCTGGTTGGTAAGCTGGTCAAAAAACTCGGTGGTGTCGCGCGAAGAAGCACTCATGCGGTGGGCGGTAGTCCCGCTCAGATAGCAGGTTGAAGTCGTAATATTACGGCGTACACCGTATTCCAGTTAGCTGTTTTCTATCCTAGCGAGTCATTATGTTACCAACTGTTTTAAGCGGGCGGCGGTTGCGGCGGCTGGCCCTGGCCCTGCCGGGGCTGCTGGCCGGGGCCCGCGCCGCGCAGGCGCAAGCCGTGCCTAATCCTGGCGAGAATATTCAGTTCGTCATCACCTTCGGCCCAAAAGCCGACCCCGCGTGGGGCGACGACGACTTTACCCAGACCTTCTTTTTTCTGGTGCCGCAGGGCCAGCGCCAGCCGGTGTACCTGCGCGTGTTTGACCCCGACTGCGGCGGCACGCTCGACTCGCAGAAGGGCGCGTTTGACACTAGCACGAGCTTCAGCATCTACGGCGGCCCGGGGGCGCACTCGGGCGACGGGGCCCGCGACCCGCGCCCCAGCCTCAAGCCCAAACCCGTGACGGGCCGCCTATTGCAGGAAAAAACCTTCGGCAACGACCCGCAGTACGACGGCAAGTACTACACCTTCGGCCCGCTCAACCCGCTGGAGGGCGAGCTGGTAGACGAGTTTAAGGGCTACGTATTCAAGGTAGTAGCCCGCGGTACGGCCGGCAACGATGGCAACGTATACCGCTACTACCTCAGCACCAGCCCCACGACCAGCCAGCCGGTGCCGGGCGGCAATGCCTTCACCTACGAGTATTGCTTCCGGATGCCGCCGGCCCTCAAGCAAAGCACGGTGCACCTTTATCCCTTCGTGAACGACAAAGTGGTGAGCATCAAGCAAAGCAACTACGATGTGGACGGCACGGCTAAGCTCACGGTGTTTAGCGTGGCCAAAAACGGCCACCCGGCCGCCGCCAGCGGCGACAAGCAGTGGGCGAGCAGCGTGCTACCCATCACGGAGCAGGAGCGCGGCCTGTCGCTGGATATGCGCCTGACGACGACCAGCAAAACGCCCAACGACATGCAGTTTTACGTGACTGACCAGTACGATACGGCGCTGCCGTTTTTCGCCATTCCGCTGGGCGGGCCGCCGCGCTACAAGTACGACATCGACATGAAAATTCACCGCTAACGCAAAACGGCTGCCCATTCGGGCAGCCGTTTTTGTGTGCCGTAAGCTTTAGCTTGCGAGCGAGCGCAGCGAGCAGGGCGTAGGCGGGCGTATGCTACTGTAGATGCTCGCTGCGCTCACTCGCAAGCTAAAACTTGCGGTACACTGAGTTACGCCTCGTCGCGGCCCGCGTTGCGGCGGGGGGCGGGGCCGTAGTCGCTCTCGCCGGGCTTGTCACCGTCTTCGGGGCGGAAGCCTTCGCGCTGGCTCTGGCCGTAGTTCTGGGCCTTGTCTTGCTTGGTAAACTCATCGTACTCGGGGCCGCGGGCGCCGGGGTTTTCGTCGTCGTAGGAGCCACCTTTAGAGCCGTGGCCCTGGCTGGTGTCGCCTTCCTTGGAGCCGCCGGGGCCAAAACCGCTGCGCGAATCACCAGTTTTGGGGTTGCCAGCTTTTTCCTGCTCGCTGCGCTCGTGGCCATAGCCGTAGCCTTCGGTCTGGGGCGCGTCGGGCGAGTTGACGGGGGCGGGGGCGCCGCCCTGCGCCGAGGTAGTGGCTTCGCTCTGCTGGCCGTCGTAGCCGCCCCGCGCCGAGGCCGGGTCGGTACCTGCGCCGTGGCCGTCGGGGGCCATTTCGAGGTGGTGGTCGGGGGTGCCGGCGGGCAGGCCCACACCCGAGGTGTGGCCGTAGTCAGCGGCGTAGGCTGCGCCTACGGTGGGCGCGCCGTTGTCGTTTTGGAAGGCGGCGTCGGGGCCGGTTTCGCCCACGTCGTTGCGGGTGTCGCGGGTGTTGCCCTCGCCGCGGGTGGGCGTGGTGGGCTGGTCGTCGAAGGTGCGGACACGGGCGGCGGGCGTGTCGCGCACGGCGTGGCCTTGCTCGGCGGGGCGCTGGTCCTGGCCGTCGTAGTTCTGGTAGGAGTTGTGCTGCGGGCCGGGGCGCGAGGCGCCGTCGCCGTAATATTTCTCTTCGGTGGCTTCGGCGGCGGGGCGCTCGGCAGCCGTATCAAATTCGCGGAATTGATTGCCATAGCCGCCGTGGGTAGCGCCGAGGTCGCCCTGCTCGCCAAACTCACCGCGGTTAGGGTCGGCGCGTTGGTTGCTGGCGCGGCCCTGGTCGTCGTAAACGGGCTGCACGCTGTTGCCAAAGTTGCCGCCATAGGCGTTGGGCTGGTCGCTGGTCGGAGCGGCGTTGGTGGCGTTGGCCTGCTGGTCGCCGGTTACGTAGTCGGCTTCGGCAGCGCCGCCCACGGGCTGGCCAGTGTCGAAGGCGTGCTGGCCGGGCAGGGCGGCGGCGCGCCCATCGGGCGGGGCCGAAATGAGCGGATTAGTGGCTAGCGAGCCGGTGGTTTTGTTTTCGGGGCGGGCGGCGGGCGAGTTCTCTTCGTTGCCCGCGATGTAGTTGGTGTCGAGCGTATCGTCTTGGTCAGGCATGGGGCAGGGGCGCAAGGGGCCAAAAAGGTGAGTGAAGCACGGCGTGCCTGGGCTATACGCCGCCGCCCGAAAGGGGGTTGGCGGGCGGGCGGCGGGGCAGTTTTGGGCGGGGCGGTGGGCGGCGGCTTACATTTGGAATAGCTGCCTTTTGCCTTCGGCTCGCCTTGAAGCCGTGTAACAGAAGATTGGCCATGCAGCGCGCAGCGAAGCACGACTGAATTTCCCTTAGCTTCTGGATTCTTTACACATGAAACGTCGCCAATTTCTACACCACGGCACCCAGGCCGCCGTGGCCGCTACGCTGCTGCCGCTGGCCACTGGGGCTAAACCCAGCCCAGCTCCGACCACGCCCAAAAGCCTTGCTGCTGACCCTGCTGCCAGCGACTTCGACTTGGTCGAGGCCAGCATCAGCGACCTGCAAGCCCGCCTGCAAAGCGGCAAGAGCACGAGCCACGACTTGTGCCAGGGCTACCTCGACCGCATCGCTAAAATCGACCGGGCCGGTCCGAAGCTCAACGCCATTATCGAACTGAACCCCGACGCGCTCAGCATCGCCGATGCGCTTGACCGGGAGCGCAAGGCCGGCAAGCTGCGCGGCCCGCTGCACGGCATTCCGGTTTTGCTGAAAGACAACATTGACACCGGCGACCAGTTGCAAACCACGGCCGGCGCGCTCGCCCTAGCCGGCCACCGGGCGGCGAAAGATTCCTTCGTAGCGGCGCAGTTGCGGGCAGCCGGGGCTATCATCCTGGGCAAAACCAACCTGAGCGAGTGGGCCAACTTCCGCTCGTCGCACTCGGCCAGCGGCTGGAGCAGCCGGGGTGGCCAAACACACAACCCCTACGTGCTTGACCGCACGCCCAGCGGCAGCAGCGCCGGTAGCGGGGCGGCGGTGGCCGCCAGCCTCTGCGCCGCCGCCGTGGGCACCGAAACCAACGGCTCCATCGTGTCGCCCGCGTCGGTGAATGGGCTCGTCGGCCTCAAGCCTACCGTGGGGCTGGTAAGCCGCACGGGCATCATCCCCATTTCGGCCACCCAGGACACGGCCGGGCCGATGGCTCGCACGGTGCGCGACGCGGCGCTTTTACTGGGCGGGATGCTAGATGAAAAATATCCTTTTGGATTGCTAGATGCCACTCCAAATAGCGCGGCGCATCTGGCTCTGCTAAAAACATTTCGGGACAACGCCTATTCATTGCCTCTCGCTGCCGACGCCCTGAAAGGCCAGAAACTAGGCGTCGAAAAGTCGCACCTGGCCAGCCCGCTGCCGGCCGGCGAGCTGCTGCGCCAGGCCGTGGCCATGCTGCGGGCGCAGGGCGCCACGGTGGTAGAAGTGGACGTGCGCACGCCCACCCAGCCGATTGGCGAGGCCGAGTTCGACGTGCTGCTCTACGAGTTTAAGGACGGCGTGAACAAGTACCTGGCCCAGGCCAAAGCGCCCGTGAAGACGCTGACCGAGGTCATTGCTTTCAACAAAGCCAACGCGGCGAAGGCCATGCCGTTCTTTCAGCAGGAAACGCTGGAGCAGGCCGAAAAAACCGATGGCCTGGCCAGCGAAAAGTATAAAGCCGCCGTGCGCAAGGTGGTCGATACCAGCCGCGCCGCCCTCGACGCGGCCCTGAAAACCGACGGCGGCCTGGCCGCCATCGTGGCCATTACGACCGGCCCGGCCGCCTGCATCGACCTCGTGAACGGCGAGTACGGCACCGGGCCCGGCTACTCGGGGCCCGCCGCGATGGCCGGCTATCCGCACCTCACCGTGCCGATGGGGCAGGTGCACGGGCTGCCAGTGGGGCTGTCATTCGTGGGCGCACCCTATACTGAGGCGGCGCTGCTGAGTTTGGGCTACGCGTATGAGCAAGCCACGAAGCATCGGCAGGCACCGACGTTTCGGGCGGTGGTGGGGTAGGCGTTGCCTATTACAAAACGGTCATGCTGAACGCAGTGAAGCATCTCTACCGCACCAGTTGGATGACTCTCAACGGTGCGGCAGAGATGCTTCACTGCGTTCAGCATGACGGATAAACGACGCTAGAATATTTTTCCCGGATTCAGAATGCCCGCCGGGTCGAACACCTGCTTGATGCCGCGCATGAGGTTCAGGTTAGCTTCTTTCAGGGCGATGTGCATGAACTGCTTCTGCACCAGCCCGATGCCGTGCTCGCCCGAGATGGTACCGCCGAGCTGCACGCAGAGCTCGAAAATTTCGGAGATGGGCTGGCGCAGGCCCACGTTCCACTGCTCGTCGGTGAGGTCGCCGCGGATGATGTTGACGTGCAGGTTGCCGTCGCCGGCGTGGCCGTAGCACACGCTCTTGAAGCCATAGCGCCGGCCGATTTCCTTCACGCCCTTTAGCAGCGTGGGCAGCTCGGCGCGGGGCACTACCGTGTCTTCCTCCTTATACACCGAGTTGTAGCGCACCGAGTTGCCGATGTTGCGGCGGATTTTCCAGAGCTCGTCCTTCTGCGTGGCGGTGTCAGCCAGCAGGATTTCGCCGACCTCGTAGTTTTCGAGCACGCCGTACACCTGCTCGGCTTCTTTATAAAGTTGGTCCATATCCTGGCCATCGAGCTCGATGAGCAGGTGGGCGGTGATGTCCTCGGGCAGGGTGAGCGGGATTTTCAAATAATCGGACGACCAGGCGATGGCCTCGCGCTCCATAAACTCCATGCCCGACGGAATGATGCCGGCCCGGAATACCGCCGACACGGCCTCGGCCGCCTGCGCTTCCTGGCGGAAGGGCACCAGCATCAAGATGTTGTGCTGGGGGTAGGGGAGGAGTCGGAACACTACCTTGGTAATGATGCCGAGCGTGCCCTCCGAGCCCACCATGAGCTGGGTGAGGTTGTAGCCGGTCGAGTTTTTGAG
>JAKONR010000508.1 GCA_022701825.1 Hymenobacteraceae bacterium
GCCCGCCATGCAGCGCCTCTGCGAAATCGGCGGCATCAGCCCCGAAACCGCTTACCTCTACTGGAACATGGGCAACGGCATGCTGCTCGTCACGGCCCCCGAAGCCGCCGAAGCCCTCGTGCAGCAGCTCGCCCAAAGCGGCTACGCGGCCCAGGTGGCCGGCTACCTCACCGCCGAAGCGGGCGTGACGCTACGCGTGGCGGCGGGGGAGTTGAAGTATGCGTAGAAAGTAAGCCAAGGCACTGATGTCAGCGCTGATACAACAGCTTCACAAACTTATCTCAGAAGAGTTTCTTGATGATGAAGATGAAGCGTACCGCGGAGAATTATTGCCGGGCTTACTCGCCGACGAACTTGCAGCTTTGGCGGCGCAGGTACCCACCGCTGCTTTGCCACAAGATATTGAGGAGCTATTGCGCTACAGTAAAGGCTTAACTTTCGGTTGGCTTGAGGAAGTAAGATTTGACGCTTTCAGTGATTTTGGGCGGCTAGGATTATTCCTGGCCTGCGTTGAATTGACGCACGATGGAGCCGGTAATTACTGGGTGCTTAATATTAACCAGGCCGGTCAGTGGGGTGCCGTATTCTACGTTTGCCATGACCCCCAAGTCATTGTCAAACAGGCCGACAACTTACTAGATTTTCTAATGCAGCTTCAGGAATACGGCCGGCTTAAGTCAGCTTCGCGGTTTGATGAAGTGTATGAGCGGTTGTCTTCTAAAATCTGGCAGGAACGTGCTACGCATACCGGGTTGATGAAAGCTGCTGTTTTAGTAGCTTCTACTGATACCGTCTTGAGGCAGTTTGCAGCGCAGCAGTCTTCTGATTTTCTGATAGCTGATTTGCGAACCGAGTCAGCAACACAAGGCTTTGCGTATCATAAGTTCTTTAAAAATAGGCAATTACAGATTAATAAGCACGAATTAGAGCCAATCTGGGCTTTCGAGCCACCACCACCTAGTTGGTTTAGTCGGCTCCTCGGTAGATAAAAGGCAATGTAACCTGCTAATTACGCTGGCCGCACCGGTCGCTTCGCCAGCATCAGTTGCGTGCGGAACTCGTGCAGCCCCTGCTCCAAACCCACCGGGTACACGTGCGGATTGAGGAAGCGCCGAATACTGGTATCCAGATTGTTAACTTCCTGGCGAGCCAGCTCCCGGTTCTCCTTCAGCGTTGGTAGCGGCTGCACTAGCTGGCCCTGGCGCAGCACTGGGGCCAGCAGGTCGCGGAAGGGTGCACCAGGGGGCACGGGCCGGCGGCGGGTGAGGTCGGCAGGGTCGATGATAGTGGGTGCGGCGGGCAGCGGTTCGGGCGCGGCGATGTTGTAAATCATGTCGGCGCGGGGCTGGCCGTGGTCGCCTAGGTAGCGGCGCACCTGCAAGATGCCGGGGATGCTGGTTTTGGCCTGCTGCTCGGAAAGCTTGAGAGTGAAATCCCAGCCTTGGCCATCGGCGGTGCGCAGGGCGGCGAGCTTGTACACGCCCCCCAGGGCAGGTTGGTTGTAGGCCGTAACGAGCTGCGTGCCCACGGCCCACACGTCGATGCGAGCGCCCTGCTGCCGCAGGCTGGTGATAAGGTTTTCCTCTAGGTCATTGCTGGCCACGATGCGGACGCCCGGCAGGCCGGCGGCGTCGAGCAGTTTGCGCGCTTCTTTTGATAAATAAGCCAGGTCGCCCGAGTCGAGGCGGATGCCGCCTAGTTCGTGGCCGTTTTGGCGCATTTCTAGGGCTACTTCGATGGCGTGGCGCACGCCGTCGAGTGTATCGTAAGTATCGACTAGGAAGGTCGAGTCGTCGGGGAAGGCAGCGGCGTAGGTGGCGAAAGCCTGCTTTTCGTCGCCAAAGGCCTGCACCCAACTGTGGGCGTGTGTACCGCGCACCGGGATGCCGTAGAGCCGGCCGGCCAGCACGTTGCTGGTGCCATCGGCCCCACCGAGGTAGGCGGCGCGGGCGGCTCCCAGGCCACCATCGGGGCCCTGGGCGCGGCGCAGGCCAAATTCCAGCACCGTGGCCTCGGGGCCGGCGGCGTCGCGCACGCGGGCGGCTTTGGTGGCGACGAGCGTTTGAAAATTGATAACAGTGAGCAGGGCAGTTTCGACCAGCTGGGCTTGCAGCAGCGGGCCCTGCACGCGCACTAGCGGCTCATTGCCAAATACTACCGTGCCTTCGGCCACGGCGTCTACGTCGCAGGTGAAGGTTAAATCCCGTAGGTAAGTCAGGAAATCGTCGGGGAACAGGCGGGCGTTCTGGCTACCTTTCAGGCTGGCTAAGTAGGCGATATCCTCGTCCTCAAAACGCAGGGTTGTAAGGTAATCGACTGCCAGCGCTAGCCCGGCGGCCACGGCGTAGCCGCCTTCAAACGGCGCTTTGCGGAAGTAGAGGTGAAACACGGCTTCGCGCTCGTGCAGGCCCTGCTTCCAGTAGCCGTAAGCCATCGTGAGCTGGTAGAGGTCGGTGAGTAGGGCGAGCGAGGGACGGTAGAGGCCGGTGAGCGGGGTTGGGGACATGGGAGGTAGAGACGCATACTTGCGTCTTGGCGTTGTTGAGCAATACATCTGGCGGTCATGCTGAGCGCAGCGCAGTCGAAGCGCTGCCCTCAGCATGACCGCCAAACGCGGTGGACGCGGATACTAATGAGGATACGAATAAGCCTAAAAAGCGCCCGCGCCGCTCCATTCGGGGCGTACCTTTGTTATCGGAAAGCTACTATTGCTAATCTCGCCTCATACCCCTCCTTATGTCGTTCAGATTCAAGCCCGCCGACGTGTTTGAAACCCGCCACAACGCGCCTGACCACACCAGCCAGCAAGCTATGCTGCAAGCCGTGGGCGCCGCCGACCTGGCCCAGCTCATCGCCGAAACGGTACCCGCCGCCATCCGCCTGCCCCAGGCGCTGGCCCTGCCGCCGGCCCTCACCGAGCGCCAGTTTTTGAAGCGCTTCAAGCAGATTGCCGGGCAGAACAAGGTGTATAAGAGCTACATCGGCCTCGGCTACCACGATACGACGCTGCCGCCCGTTATTCAGCGCAACATCCTCGAAAACCCGGGCTGGTATACCGCCTACACGCCCTACCAGGCCGAAATCGCCCAGGGCCGCCTGGAGGCGCTCATCAATTACCAGACGATGGTAATTGACCTCACCGGCCTGCCCATCGCCAACGCCAGCCTGCTCGATGAGGCCACCGCCGCCGCCGAGGCCCTGCACCTGCTGCATTCGCAAACCAAGAAGAAAAACGCCACCAAGTTTTTCGTGTCGGAGCAAGTGCTGCCCCAGACCATCGACGTGCTGCGCACCCGCGCCACGCCCCTAGGTATCGAATTAGTCATCGGCGACCACCGCACGGCCGACCTCAGCGACGACGCTTTCTTCGGCGTGATGGTGCAGTACCCCGGCGCCAACGGGACGATTTTTGACTACAAGGAATTTATCGCCAACGCGCAGGCCAACAACCAGTTTGTGGTGATGGCGGCCGACTTGCTGGCCCTCACGCTGCTGACGTCGCCCGGCGAGCTGGGTGCGGATATCTGCGTGGGCTCGTCGCAGCGCTTCGGCGTGCCGATGGGCTTTGGCGGTCCGCACGCGGGCTTCTTCTCGTGCAAGGACCAGTTCAAGCGCGTCATTCCGGGCCGCATTATCGGGCAGAGCGTGGACGCGGCCGGCAACAAGGCCTACCGCATGGCGCTGCAAACCCGCGAGCAGCACATTCGCCGCGAAAAAGCGACCTCCAACATCTGCACCGCGCAGGTGCTGCTGAGCGTGCTGGCGGGCATGTACACCGTATACCACGGCCCGAAAGGCATCCGCCAGTTTGCCGTGAATACGCACCTGTTCGCCCAGATTCTGGAAGCCGAGCTGAAGGCGCTAGGGGTCGAGCAGCTCAACAGCCACTACTTCGACACCCTTAGCCTGCGCCTTGAAAGCCATGAAATGCAGCAGGCTTTGAAGCAGGAAGCTGAGGCCGCGGGCATCAACTTCCGCTACTACGAGGATACGTTGGTAGGCATCAGCCTGCATCAGAATGTGGAGTTCGACGACGTGCGCGACATCGTGGACATCTTCGC
>JAKONR010000547.1 GCA_022701825.1 Hymenobacteraceae bacterium
CTCGGCCCGCGCTTCCCCGATATGTACGCCGCCTACGACCCCGCCCTGCTAACCCGCGCCCGCGCCGCCGCCGTGGCCCTGGGCCAGGCGGCTACCACCCAGCGCGGCGTGTACGCGGCCGTGCCCGGCCCCATGCTCGAAACCCCCGCCGAGTACCGCTACCTGCGCACCATCGGGGCCGATGCGGTGGGCATGAGCACGGTGCCCGAAGTCATCGCGGCCCGGCATTTGGGCCTGCCCGTGCTGGCCGTGTCGGTCATTACCGACCTCTGCTACCCCGGCCAGCTCAAGCCCGTGCAGCTGCCCGAAATACTGGCCGCCGCTGCCGCCGCCGAGCCCCGGCTCACGGCCCTGCTGCAGGCCGTGCTGGCGGCGGGGTAGGGCAGCTTAGGCCGCCGTTGCCTACAAACCAAGTACTTTGCGCCGCCCACCGCCTTTACT
Organism: Hymenobacteraceae bacterium; assembly: GCA_022701825.1. Lineage (GTDB taxonomy): Bacteria > Bacteroidota > Bacteroidia > Cytophagales > Hymenobacteraceae > Hymenobacter. The sequence goes on from JAKONR010000547.1 coordinate 442, forward strand.
TCTCCATTATGCCTAGCCCTTTGGCCGAACGCCCGACGCCGCCGCTCCCGGCCGAGGCCAAAAGGCGGCCCCAAAGCTGGCTGCTCTGGCTGGTGCTCGTGCTTGTGGTGGGGCGCTGGGCGGCTTTTGAGGCCTATCTGGTGCCCTCGGCCAGTATGGAGCACTCGCTGCTGGTGGGCGACTACATCTTGGTGAGTAAGCTGGCCTACGGCCCCCGCACGCCGCAGACACCGCTGCAAGTGCCGCTGCTGTTTCAGCGGGTGCCGGGGCTGGGCTGGCCCGCCTACTCGGCCCGCGTGCAGCTGCCCACGTACCGGCTGCCCGGCCTGGGGCCGGTGCGGCGCAATGACGTGCTGGTCTTCCACGTGCCCCACGAAACCCAGCACCCCGCCGACCTGCGCACGCATTACATCAAGCGCTGCGTGGCCCTGCCCGGCGATACCTTCGAGCTGCGCCAGGGCCGAGTGTTTATTAATTGCCGGCCCGCGCCCGTGGCCGGCGCGCCCCAAGCCAGCTATTTTGCCGAAGTGGCCAACCCCAGCCCCGAAACCGGCCAGGCGCTGCACGCCCGGCACATCACCGACTACGCCCAGCCCGACGGTATTCCGGTCCCGGCCGTGAGCCCTGAAACCGGGCGGCTGGGCTACGCCCTCAATTGCCCGGCCGCCGTGGCCGACTCGCTGCGCCGACTGCCCTACGTGCAGGCGCTCGTGCCCACCAGCCCGGCCGGGGCGGTGCTGTTCCCTGACGTGGCCGACTTCCGGGTGTCGGGCATCCGGAGCGCGGTGCCGCGCCGCTGGCAGCTCGACAGCTACGGCCCGCTGCCCGTGCCCCGGCGGGGGCAAACCATCGCGCTGAGCCCGGCCAACGCGGCCATTTACTACAAGATAATCGCGCAGTACGAGCACAACCCCGGCGTTACATGGCTCAACGGCATGGTGTACCAGCACGGCCGGCCGCTCACGCGGTACACCATCAAGCAGGACTACTACTTCGTGCTGGGCGACAACCGCCACGACTCGGAAGACTCGCGCTTCTGGGGCTTCGTGCCCGAAGACCACCTCGTGGGCAAGGCCGTGCGCATCTGGCTCTCGCTCGACCCGTATGCCGACTGGCAGCACAAGCTGCGCTGGCACCGCCTGGGGCAAGCCATTGAGTAGCCCAAAAGGCGGGCGCACCGGGCCCGCAAAGAAGCGGCCCGGCGCGCCCGCGCCGCGCCCCAAACCCAGCCGGGCGCGGGGCCGGTAGCCCCCAAAAGCAAAGCCCGGCCCAGGCAGCTGCCTGGGCCGGGCCGCTCGCTAAAGTAGGCGGGCTAGTCGAGCACCACGCGCTTGACTACGCGCTCGGCGCCGGCCTGCACGCGCAGCAGGTACACGCCGGCGGCCAGGCGCCCCCGCTGGAAGGTGAGGTGCGCCCCCCCGGCGGGCAGGCCCACCGTCTGGCGCGCCACCTCCTGGCCCAGGCTATTGAGCAGCGTGGCCTGCACCTGGCTGGCCCCGGCCACGGCCGGCACCGCCACCGTGAGCGTGCTGGTGGCCGGGTTGGGGTACACGCCCACGCTGGCCGCCACCAGGCCGGTCGCTGCCGCCAGCACGCCGCTCGGCCCAAAGGCCAGCGAGAAGCGCCCCACCAGATTGGCCGCCCCGCTCAAGCTAAATGAATAGCTGGGCTGCTGCTGCAAGTTGATGCGCTGGCCGGTGGCGGCATCGACCAGGTACACCGCCGTGGTGGGCAGGTTGAGCAGCTGCGCGGCCTCAAACGTGTAGGTGCCGGCGGCCGGGGCCACCATGCGCAGAGGTACTACGGTGGCGGCCGTCAGCAAGGGCAGGGCATTGATGCTGAGCTCGGTGCCGGCGGCCACGGTGTAGAGCGAGGGCGTGCCGTCGGTGTTATCAAGCAGCTTTTCGGCATCGTAGCGCGCATCGAAGCCGGCGGTCGCGCCATGCTCAAAATACACGAACGTCTCGGCGGCCTGGGCCGGCGCGGCGCTGCCGCGCAGCGTGAGCTGCACCAAAGGCCGGGTTTCGGCCACCGGGCGCTGGAAGGCGGTGGCGGCGGGCGTGGTGAGGCGGGCGGCGTTGGTGAGCGTGAGGGTGGGCGTGCCGGTCGAGCGCACGAAAAAGCCCTGCGCCACCGGCACGATGGGGCTGCTGCCCACGCCGTTCTGGTAGGTGCGGTA
>JAKONR010000011.1 GCA_022701825.1 Hymenobacteraceae bacterium
AGGGCATCAAAATCGGCATCATGGGCTGCATCGTGAACGGCCCCGGCGAAATGGCCGACGCCGACTACGGCTACGTGGGCGTGGGCAAAGGCAAAATCGCCCTCTACCGCGGCCAGGACGTCATCAAAAAAGCTGTGCCCGAAGAACGCGCCGTAGACGAGCTAATCGAGCTTATGCGCGAGGACGGGAAGTGGATTGAGAAGGAGGTAGTCGAGCCGGTGGGGGTGTAGTGGTAGGAGTAGTCAGATTAGCTGAACTTTTAGTTTTGAGAACAGGCCTTCATTAGAAAGCTTACGCATTCTGTTTTCAAATCTCTTAATCTGTTGAAAGCGGCATAATTCGCTGAAAAATAACATTTCAAACATGGACGCCTGAAGCCAGTCTACGCTTGAGCCATAGCCTACTACTAGTTCAGCCTTTGTCTTGATTTTAAATTTTTCAAGTTCCGCTTGCGTAGTTCGAGTACCACAACTACCAAAAAATAATGCTGCCAGCCGCTTTTTGACCAAACGAGTTTGCTATATCATCAAAGGAGATAGACGCATCGCCATCGAAGCTCCATAACCCTTTGCTGTCGCCATGAAATGCGAAATAGAAACAATGTTGGTAAACTGACTTAGAAAGCGAACGTCCATCAATTTTTAGATTTTCACTCAGTCTTTTCATCGATTGACAAAACTTGTAAGAGTGAGTTAGATGCTTCCCAGCGGAGATGTAAGATTGTTCAAGTACATCTAATAACGGTCTGACACTTAACTCCGGGTGGTCACGGTCCCATTCTCCTTCAAAGCAGTGTATTTTTATTTTCATGGGTGAAATATAGAAATCACCGCCCAATAAAAAACGCCCGAAACAGCGCCAGCTCTTCCAACTCCCGCTGCACGTAGGCCCGAAAAAACGACTCGCCCACCTGCCGCTGCAAGACGGAAATACCCACGTCAATCAGGCGCAGTCCTTGCGGGGTGAGGACAATGTTGTCGTAGCGGTCGCCGGGCAGGTTGGATGGGCGCAGTAAGGCGCGGTGCACGAAGCCCGCCTGGTGCAGCGCCCGTAGCTCGTCGGCAAATACGTCGAACCAAATTTCCCGCATTTCCACTTCGTAAGCCCGAAAATCGAGCGGGTAGAGGTGCTCCATCACCAGCCTATCGGTGCCTAGCGCCTCATTGGTTTCCAGGCGCAGGAATTTGACAACCAATCCATTTACTTCATTAGCAAAGCGCATCTTCTCGGCCTCCGAGCCAATGTCCGAGCGCGTATCGTCGCCAAAAAGCTTGCCTACTTCCGTTTCGGAAAGAGCGATGGCCGCGTTGTTGGCCCCGCGCGAAAGCTGGCGGGGGTAGCGTTTGGGTTCCATAAAGGCGGCGGGTTGGGGTTTAGTCAAAAGTAAAGCCGCTGGCCTTGCCGCCGCAGCCGGTAGCTTTGCCGCGTTATGCCCGTAGCCGTTTCTCCGCTCGCCCCAACTGCCAAGCTCTCAGCGCTGGGCTTTGCCCTATTGCCCCAGCTCTACACCGCTGCCGAAGTAGCGGCGCTGCTGCGGTGCATCGAGGCTGCGCCCGCCGCCGGCCCCAATTTTCGGCGCAGCCAAGACGTGTTTGCCATTCGTAATCTGCTGGGTGAGGTGCCCGCGCTGTGGCCACTGCTCGCCACGCCCACCCTGCGCGGGCTGCTGGGCGAGCTGTTCCCGGCCGGCTGCCACCTCACCAAGGCCATCTACTTCGACAAGCCTGCCGGCTCCAACTGGCTGGTGGCCTGGCACCAGGACCTGATGATAAACGTGGACCGCCGCGCCGCCGACCTACCTGGCTTCGGCCCCTGGACCGCTAAGGCCGGCTGGGTAGCCGTGCAGCCGCCCGCAGCCGTGCTCGAAAATATCGTCACCGTCCGCCTGCACCTCGACGACTGCGATGCCACCAACGGCGCCCTCAAGGTAGTGCCTGGCTCGCACCTGGGCGGCATGGTGCCGCCCGAAACCATCGCGGCCCGCACCACCACGGCCACCGTATGCGCCGTGCCCGCCGGCGGGGCTATGCTCATGAAACCGCTGCTGCTACACGCTTCCAACCGCAGCACCAGCGACCGGCCGCGCCGGGTTATTCACCTGGAGTTTTCGGATGCTGAGCTACCGGAGGGCTTGGCGTGGCGCGAAAAGCGGGAAATGTAGCTTGGACTTTGTAGTCCGAGCGCTCGCGCAGCGAGCATCCACGCCTCGCCAACGTTCGCTTACGCGGATGCGGGCTGCGCCCGCGCTCGGACTACAAAGTCCAAGCTACATTCTCGGCTTTCGCGCAATCATTCTGCCGCTGGCGATGTTAATTTGCCGGCACTAGCCTCTACTACTATGAACGGTAAAGACCTTTTCAACTTCGGCCCCGCCTTCGGGTACTTCTTCCGTAAAAACGACCCGAATCGCAAGTCCAATTTCAACCTGCGCACCATGCACTTCATCAATAAGCTGAGCATGGCCATGTTCTTGGTGGGCCTGGGCGTGCTGCTCTACCGTTGGTTTATCCGCTAAGCCGGGCTGGTAGATGAACATTGAGGAGTACCGCGATTTTTGCCTAAGCCTGTCCGGCGCTACCGAAGAAACGCCCTTCGGGCCGGATACGCTGGTGTTCAAGGTGGGCGGCAAAATATTTGCCCTCACCGATTTGCAAACGTTTGCCAGCTTTAATGTGAAGTGCGACCCCGCGCTGGCTGAAGAGCTGCGCGAGCAGTACGACTTCGTGCGGCCGGGCTTTCACATGAATAAAAAGCACTGGAACACGATACTGGTCGGGGCCGGGGCCACCGTGGCCCAGCAGCGCCAGTGGCTTACGCACTCGTACCAGCTGGTAGTGGCTTCGCTGCCCAAGGCCGTGCGCGCCGAACTGGCTGAGGCAAACAGTAGCGCGGACTTTTAGTGCGCGACTGACCGCGCACGGACTCGCGGGCTGAAAACCCGCGCTACGGCCTACCGAAAACCGAGGGGCGTACCTTTGCGCCATGCCCGAAACCCCCAAAGACCTGCTCGCCAGCAAGGACGTGCTGCACCCGCGCAATCCGCACCGCGAGCGCTACGATTTTCCCGAACTCATCAAAACCAGTCCGCCGCTTGCCGCCTTCGTGCGCGTCAATCAGTTTGGCAATGAGTCGGTAGATTTTGCCGACCCGGCCGCCGTTACGGCGCTCAACCAGGCGCTGCTCAAGCACTTTTACGGCATTGCGCACTGGGATATTCCGGCCGGCTACCTGTGCCCGCCCATCCCCGGCCGGGCCGACTATCTGCACTATCTGGCTGACCTGCTGGCCGCTAGCAACGGCGGTACGATACCGCAGGGCAAAACTATTTCGGTGCTCGACATCGGCGTGGGAGCCAACTGCATATACCCCATCATCGGCCACCAGGCCTACGGCTGGCGCTTCGTGGGCTCCGAAACCGACCCCGTGGCCCTGGCCGCCGCCCGCCACATCGTGGCCGCCAACGACGCCCTGAAAGGCAGCGTGGACCTGCGCCCCCAGCCCGATGCCAGCCAGCTACTGGCCGGCGTGGTGAAGCGCGGCGAGGTGTTCGACGCCGTGCTGTGCAACCCGCCCTTTTACCCCTCGCTGGCCGCCGCCACCGCCGGCACCCGCCGCAAAACCACCAACCTGGGCAAGGGCCGCGGCCCGGCCCCGGTGCGCAACTTCGGCGGGCAGCCCGGCGAGCTGTGGTACCCAGGGGGCGAAGAAGCCTTCGTGCGCAACCTCATCAAGGAGAGCCACGCGCTGCCCACCAGCAGCTTCTGGTTTACGGCCCTCATTTCGCAAAGCCAAACGCTGCCCGGCATCTACAAGGAGCTGCAATGGGCCGAGGCCGTGGACGTAAAAACCATCGAGATGGCCCAGGGCCAGAAGAAAAGCCGCATCGTGGCCTGGACGTTTCTCTCGCCCGCGCAGCAGGCCGCCCGCCGCGCTTCGCGCTGGGCCAAGGCCGTTTAGCCGTGCGGCCAAACAAAATTTCGGGCTCCGATAGTTAGGTGTCAAAGCACGTATCTTGCATTATGCGTCAAGTCATTCTCTCCGTACCCGACGAATTTTACGCGCCTTTTATGAAGCTCGTGAAGGCGTTGCCGTTTTCCATCAAGGCCAAGCCCGTGGCCCCGCCCAAGCCCAAGAAATACACGCCCGAGCAGCAGGAGTGGATTGATGATTTCCACGAGGCGCTGAATGAGGTAGAGCTGCATCAGCAGGGGAAACTCAAATTGCAAGCGCTTGATGAACTAATCGATGAGCTACAAAATAATAAGCTCGATTAGGTTTAATCGTTATATCAAGCGATTAGCTAAGCGCTACAAATCGTTAGCTTACGACTTGATGGACCTTCGCGCTGAGCTACAAGCTAATCCGCAAGCCGGCGAGCCGCTGGGCCGCGACTGCTACAAAGTGCGGATGAGCATCGCCGCCAAAAACAAAGGCAAAAGCGGCGGAGCCGGGGGCATTACCTGCGTCAAAATCGTGGGCGAGACGGTATACCTGCTCACGATTTACGATAAGTCGGAGCAGGATTCCATTTCCGACAAAGAGCGCGACGACCTGTTGCGCGAAAACGGCTTGTTATAAAACAGAGACGCCCGCTGCATATGCAGCAGGCGTCTCTGTTTTTACAATCATTCAGTACGGCTGTCATGCTGAGCTTGCCGAAGCATTTCTACCGCACCGTCTGAGCTGTTCAACGGTGCGGTAGAGATGCTTCGGCAAGCTCAGCATAACGGACGTGGGGTGTGGAGCAGGCGCTAGCCCTACTTACACTACCACGTTGACCATGCGGCCGGGCACTACCACCACTTTCTTAGGCGTCTTGCCCTCCGCGAAGCGGGTGAGGAAGTCCGATTCCAAAATAGCAGCCTCAATTTCAGCGGCGGTGGCGGTGGCGGCAAACTGCCGCTGCTCGCGCACCTTGCCGTTGATGGCCACGGGGTAAGTCACGTTGGCCTCGACCAAGTACTCCTCGCGGAACTCGGGGTACTGGGCGTAGCTGATGCTGCCGGGGTAGTGGCCCAGCTCTTCCCACAGCTCTTCGGCCAGGTGAGGGGCGAAGGGCGAGAGCAGCAGCACGAGCGGCTCCAGGATGGCGCGCTTGTGGGTATTAAGCGCCGTCAGCTCGTTCACGGCAATCATGAAGGTGCTGACGCTGGTGTTGAAGCTGAATTTCTCAATGTCCTGGGCCACCTTTTGGATGACTTTGTGCAAGGCCTTCAGTTCGGGGGGGGTAGGGGCCTCGTCGGTCACGGCCAGCGGGCCGTCTTCGGGGTGGAAGAGCCGCCAGAACTTCTTGAGGAACGTGGCTACGCCGCTGATGCCGTTGGTATTCCAGGGCTTAAACTGCTCCAGCGGCCCGAGGAACATTTCGTAGAGGCGCAGGGCGTCCGCGCCGTATTGGGCCACCAAAACATCCGGGTTTACGACGTTGAATTTATTCTTCGACATCTTCTCTACCTCCCAGCCGCAGAGGTAAGTGCCGTTGTCTTCCAGAATAAATTCGGCATTAGCAAACTCAGGCCGCCATTTTTTGAAAGCTTCCGTGTCGAGTACGTCGTTGTGAATGATGCTTACATCGGCGTGCAAAGCAGTAGTTTCGTGCTGGTCTTTCTTGGATAGCGAAACGAACGTATTCGTGCCGTTGATGCGATACACAAAATTCGACCGGCCCAAAATCATCCCCTGATTTATCAGCTTCTGGAACGGCTCATTGGCCGTTACCAGGCCCAAATCCTTCAGAAACAGGTACCAGAAGCGGGAGTAGAGCAGGTGGCCGGTGGCGTGCTCGGCGCCGCCCATGTAGAGGTCAACCTGGCCCCAGTATTTCTCCACGTCTTCGCCCACGAAGCGGTCGGCGTTGTGCGGGTCCATGTAGCGGAGGTAGT
>JAKONR010000013.1 GCA_022701825.1 Hymenobacteraceae bacterium
GGCACGCGCACGCTTTCGGTGCGCGGCCGGTAGCCCACGTACTGAAACACGAGCTGGTACTGCCCGGCCGGCAGCTTGAGCTGGTACTGGCCCTGGTCGTTGGAGCCGGTGCTGGTGGCCGTGCCGCGCACCGCTACGTTGGCAAAGGCCAGGGCCTCGTTGTTGGTGCCGCTCACCCGGCCCTTAATGATGCCGGCCTGGGCCTGGAGCAAGGTTAGCAGCCCGCCCAAGATGGTAGTTAATAACCCTAAACGATGGTAAAAACGCATATACGGCAGTAGATTCTAAGCAGCCGGCAAGATAGGGGCAAGCCGTTGTCTGGATGCTGAATGCGCGAAAATGGTTGGCTGGAAGCGCGTAAATACTACAAATCGGCTGGCTTGTGGCGGGCCGAATACCAGGCATTGAGGGCCACGCCGAGCAGCACCAGCGCCATGCCGCCGTAGGCCAGGGGCTCGATTTTTTCGTCGAAAAACCAGTAGCCAAACGCCGCCGCGTATACCAGCCCCAGGTAGTCGAGCGCCGCGATGCCGGCCGCCTGGTGGCCGCGCTGGTAGCTCTGCGTCACGCACCAGAGCGCGGCCTGCGTGAGCAGGCCCACGGCCGCCAGCCACGCCCACTCCAGGCCCCGCGGCGCGTGCCAGTCGAAGGCCGTCCAGAGGAGGGCAACGGGCAGCGTCACCAACTGAAAGTAGAAGACGATGACCAGCGGATGCTCCTGCTGGCCCACGCGGCTGTTGAACACGTAGCTGAGGCCCGAAGCGGCCGCCGCGCCCAGGCCCAGGCCCACGCCGGCCCAGCCCAGGCCGCTCACGCCCTGCGCCACGGCCACGCCGCCCAGCGAAAGGCCAAAAAACAGCCATTGCCAGCCGCGCACCGGCTGGCCCAGCAGCCAGATGCCCGCCACGGCCGTAAAAATCGGCCCCAGGTACTGCAACGTCACGGCCGGGGCCAGCGGCAACTGCTTGATGGTGAGAAAGCCCATTACCAGCGCCGCCGTGCCCATAATGCCCCGCCACACCAGGTCGGCCCGCTGCGGGCGGTGGCCCCAGGGCGCGGCGCGCGTGCGGCGCAGCATGGCCAGCGTGAGCCCCAGCGAGATAGCCGAGCGAATTAAAATAATTTCGCCGGCCGGGATGGCGGGCAGCTTCTTAATGCAGATGTTGACCAGCGCGAAGAGCAGCGTGGAGGCCAGCATGTAGCCCACGGCGGGCAGGGAGGAGTTTTTCAACGAAGACGAGTCAGGGCGCGTTCATCCCAACGCCGGCCAACGAACTTCGTTCGGCCGCGTTAGGCTTTTCTATGTTTAAGAACCCCGACAAAGCGCCCAAAACCTACACGCCCGCCGAGGCGCTGCCCAAAATAGCGGCCTACTGCGCCTACCAGGAGCGCACCCAGAAAGAGGTAGCCGACAAGCTCAAAAGCTACGGCCTCGACGAAGACGAGGCCGGCGAAATCATCATCCGGCTAAGCCGCGAGAAGCTGCTCGATGAGGAGCGCTACGCCCAGGCCTACGCCCGCGGCAAGCACCGCACCAACGGCTGGGGCCGCCGCCGCATTCGGATGGAGATGAAGGCCAAGGGCCTGAGCGAATACTGCATCAAGAGCGGCCTCAAGGAGCTGGATGGCGACGAATACTACGACAAGCTGAAGCAGCTGCTGGGCCAGCGCGACGCGCGCGAAAAGGAAACTCACCCGCAAAAGCGCAAGATGAAGCTGATGGCCTACCTCACCCAAAAGGGCTACGAATCGGACCTGATTCAGGAGGCGATAGGGGAGCTGGTAGCCGAGTAACCTAAGCAGCTGGCTCGGGGGGAGTGCCGGGGCATAAACGGCCGCCAATGCCCGGTATGGAGTAGCTAGTAGCCTGAGCCGGTAGCTATTAGGCGGTTCACGATTTTTACATAATTATTTAACGTTTTCTGGGCTGAGAAATAGAAAAGCATCTATTATCAACTTATATTTGTCCGCAACGACTTGGCATCGTACTACTTTTTAGTGATGCTTATGCGGTTGAATTTCAAGCGTTTGATGAGTTTACGAGTTCTTTTGGGCGGTTGAATTTTTGCTTGGCGACTGGGTATAATCCTTTCCCGCTTTTGCCATCACAGGCCGGCTTCGCGCCGGCCGCCGCCTGCCCTTCTTGCTTAATTCATACTCCTAATTTCTCACATTTTTCCCTTCACTAATGCCAAATTTCTACTCTACTTTGCGGAGGTTCGCGCTGACGACTCTGTTGGGCGGTGGCGGTTTGTTGGCGGCCCAGGCCCAGAATCTGGGCCAGACCGTAGCCGCAGCTACCAACGCGGCCGGCACCTACACCGACCTGGGTACGACGGGCACCGTCATTACTACCGCCAACACGGATGACGCTAACTCGGCCGCGCAAAACATTGGCTTCACGTTTGGCTATAATAAGCTGACGTTTACGCAGTTTGTGCTGAACACCAACGGGGCTATTCGTTTGGGTAGTGCTGCGCCTTCCACGGCCGCGCTCTACCTCGATACCAGCACGGGCAGCACCTCGACCGACCCACTGCAGAGCACCAACGCGGCCGATGTGAACCTGATTTTGCCCTTCAACACCAACCTGGTGTCGGGCACTGGCACCGGGGGGGCCGAATACCGGGTATTCACGACCGGCGCCACGGGCAGCCGCGTGTGTACCATCCAGTGGAAAAACGTGGCCGACAAAGCCGGCACGGGCACCAACACGCAGCAGTTCAGCAATTTCAGCTTTCAAGTGAAGCTGTATGAGGGCGGCCGTATCGAGTTTGTGTACGGCACGGCTACGGCAGGTACCGCCGCTGCCAGCGCCCGCGATGCGGACGTGGGCCTGAAAGGCTCGGGCATAGCTGTTAACCAGCTGCTGCTCGCTACCAAGCCCAGCACGGCGGCCTGGAGCGCCGCCACCTTCCGCGCCAGCAGCTACGGGCTCAATACCTTCAACTATGCCAACACGCCGCTGCCTGACGCGGGCCGCACGTATGCCTTCAACGACCCCTCCTACTGCGTGCCGGGTGCAGTTACCAGCTACCCTTACCTGCAAAGCTTCGACGGGGTAACGGCTCCAGCACTGCCCTGCGGCATCACGGTGCTCGACTCGAACAGCGACAACACGACCTGGGCCAACGCGGCGACGCTGCCAAGCTCCAGCCCGAACGCGATGCGCTACACCTACAACTTCAGCAACACCGCCAACGACTGGTTCTTCACGCAGGCCCTGACGATGACGGCGGGCATGAGCTATCAGCTGCAGTTTAAGTACCGCACCAGCTCAACTGCCTACTCCGAAGCGCTGGAAGTAAAAGTAGGCAGCGCTACCACGGCCGCCGCGCAAACGACCGCCGTATTCTCGAATAGTAATTTGCAGAATACGAGCTACGTAACGACTGGTGCGGGCACCGGGGCCGGCCAGGTAAGCCTGTTTACGCCCACCACCAGCGGGGTATACTATTTTGGCTTCCACGCCATGAGTATCCCTAACCAGGGAGGAATTTATGTAGACGACCTGCAGGTAACGGAAGTGCCTTCGCCGGCTTGCCCGCAGCCCTCGGCCGTAGTTGTGAGCGCCATCACGACGACGACGGCCACGGTCTCGTTTACGGGCCCGACCAACGGCACGGCCTACAGCGTCATCTACGTGCCGCGCGGCACCACGCCCACGGCCACTAGCCCCTCGGTGCCGGCCACGACCTCG